>JAGHVC010000111.1 GCA_018064505.1 Candidatus Minthosoma caballi
CTTTTAGCATTAGCTGTTGCAGCTACAATGACTGCCAGCATGGTAGCACAAGACAAAAATGGTGGCTACCCTATCACGCAAGTACCTTTCACAAAGGTGAAGGTGGCTCAAAACACTTTCTGGGGACAGCGTCTTCAGGCAAGCCAGAATGTTACTATTCCTCTTGCTTTCAGCAAGTGTGAGGAAACGGGTCGCTACACTAATTTCTCAAATGCTGCTGAGCATCTGAAGGATCCAAGCAAAGTGTTTACTATTGATCCAAGCACTTATTCTTTCGACGACACCGACCCTTACAAGACTATTGAGGGTGCAAGCTATCTGCTTCAAACTTATCCTAATGCTCTTTACCATGGCCGTCGCCTTGATAAGTATGTGGACAGTGTTATATCGGTTATTGCAAGCGGACAAGAACCTGATGGATATCTCTACACTTCTCGCACTCAGAATCCTCAAAAGCCACATCAGTGGGCTGGACCTGAGCGTTGGAGCAAAGTGGAGGATCTTAGCCATGAGTTCTACAACCTCGGACATCTTTGCGAAGCTGCTGTAGCTCATTATGTAGCAACAGGCAAGAAGAATTTCCTCAATGTTGCTATCAAGTATGCTGATTGCGTGTGCAGGGAAGTAGGCAATAATCCTGGTCAAGCTCGTGTTGTTCCTGGTCATCAGATAGCTGAAATGGGTCTTGCAAAGCTTTATCTTGCAACAGGAGATAAGAAATACCTTGAACAAGCTAAGTTCTTCCTTGATGAAAGAGGTAAAACAACTATTAAGACAGAATATTCTCAGAGCCATCAGCCTGTAATAGAACAGAACGAAGCTGTTGGCCATGCTGTTCGTGCTGGCTATATGTATGCTGGCATGGCTGATATTGCAGCTCTTACAGGAGACAAGAGCTACATTGATGCTATTGACCGCATCTGGGATAATATCATCACAAAGAAGTATTACATCACAGGCGGTGTGGGAGCTACAAGCAGCGGTGAAGCTTTTGGTGCTAACTATGAGTTGCCTAACATGTCTGCATACTGTGAAACTTGTGCTGCAATTGCTCAGGTTTATCTCAATTACCGTCTCTTCCTTCTTCATGGAGAATCTAAGTATTATGATGCCCTTGAACGCTCACTCTACAATGGCGTGATTTCTGGTATTTCAATTGATGGCGGCAATTTCTTCTACCCTAACCCACTTCAATCAATGGGTCAGCATCAGCGTCAATCATGGTTTGGTTGTGCTTGCTGCCCTTCAAATGCTGCTCGTTTCATTCCATCTCTTCCTCAGTATATTTATGCTGTGAAGGATAATGGTCTTTACATCAATCTTTTCAATAGCAACACTGTTAATGTGAAAGTAGGCAATAAGAATGTTGAGCTTCAGCAAACAACTAACTATCCTTGGGATGGAGATGTTGCTCTCAAGATAAATAATGGTGCTGGAAAGTATGCTCTCAACATTCGTATTCCAGGATGGGTGAAAGGCGAAGTGGTGCCAAGCAATCTTTACACATACTCTGATGGAAAGCGCCTCGCATATTCTGTAAAAGTAAATGGAGAGGAAATAAAGAGTGAGCTGAAAGATGGCTATTTCGTTATTGAGCGCAACTGGAAGAAGGGTGATAAGGTAGATGTTCATTTCGACATGGAGCCTCGCGTGGTGCGTGCTAATGGCAATGTAGCAGCTGACAAGGGAAGAGTATCAATTGAGCGTGGTCCTATAGTGTATTGCGCTGAATGGCCAGACAACAACTGCGATGTTCTCTCAGCTCTCATCAATCAGGATCCTAAGTTTGAACTCGGCAGCAAGGAAATTATGAGCACTACTGTACAAACACTCACTACTGATGCTCAGACTCTAAACTTTGACAAGCAAGGAAAGCTTAAAGCAAATGATGAGCGACTCGTTCTTATTCCATACTATGCATGGGCTCACAGAGGAGCTGGAAAGATGACTGTATGGATTCCTCAAGACCTCAATGCTACTACTCCTGCTCTTCCTGCATCTATAGCAAGCGAAAGCAAGGTTACAGCAAGCAAGCGCCGCCTTCCTGCCATCTCTGCTATCAACGACCGTCTTGTGCCAGCTGATGAGAATGACCGCTCAGTTCCTTACACTCACTGGTGGCCAGAGAAGAACACTACAGAATGGCTTGCATACGAGTTTGCTCAGCCAGAAACTGTAAGCACATCTACAGTATATTGGTTTGACGATGCTCCTTGGGGAGGATGCCGAGTTCCTGAGAGCTGGAAGCTCTATTACAAGACAGAATCTGGCGAATGGGCAGAAGTAAAGAATCCTACAGAATATGGTGTTGGTAAGGGAATGGCAAACATTGTAAACTTCGATCCTGTGAAAACAACAGCTATGAAGCTTGAAATAAAGCAGCCAAAGCAATTCTCTTGCGGTGTGTTTGAATGGAGCGTTAAATAAGATGCTTTAGAAGTTAAGAGAGTTAAAAAGAAGTTAGAGAAGTTAGAGACGATACCAGAGGATGCGTTCAGCACAACATTCGTCTTTAACTTCTCTAACTTCTTTTAAATTCTCCCACTTCGACTAATTACATACACTTTAATAATAAATATATTCTTTATTTCTTTTTTAAAACTTATATGTTATTAATGATAGGGCGTTGATAGTGTTGTAAACTTTTTGATTAAAAACTTGCATATTAAGTTATTA
>JAGHVC010000128.1 GCA_018064505.1 Candidatus Minthosoma caballi
GATAACCTCTACCTCGCCAGCCTCTACCATGATTGGACGACCACCCTCTGGGTTTGGTTTCCAGTCGATTGGCTGAACTTTTACGCCAGTGAGCTTGCCATCCTTGCCTAAGAATTCAAGAGAGTTGATGTTCCAGCGACGAGTACAACCTTCCTCGTGTGAAGATGTTGTCTTGAGGATGACTGGCCAGTTTGGCCAAGGAGTAGAAGGGTTGTGACCTACTGGTGGCTTTGGCATGATCTCAATCTGAGTGACTGACTTTGCGCCCTGACGATGAGAAGTACCGATACAGTCAGAACCAGTGTCACCACCACCGATAACGAGCACATCCTTACCCTTAGCTGTCACGCGGTCAGCCTTTGAGAACTCCATGCCAGCAAGAACACGGTTCTGCTGTGAGAGGAGTTCGAGAGCGAGGTGAACACCCTTCAGTTCACGACCAGGAATGTTGAGGTCACGAGCCTGTGGAGTACCTGTTGACACTACATAAGCATCAAAGTATTTACCATTTGACGATTTACCATCTACCATTTGTCCGTCCGACTGAAGTTGGTAGCCTTCGGCAAGTTTTGAAGCGTCGATGTCAGCGTTGTAAACGAACTTCACGCCTTCCTGTTCCATCACATTGATACGACGGTCGATAATCTTCTTGTTGAGCTTGAAGTTTGGAATGCCATAGCGGAGAAGACCGCCTGCAGCTTCGTTCTTGTCGAATACTGTCACCTCATAGCCCTTGTAGTTCAACTGGTTAGCAGCTGCAAGACCAGCAGGACCTGCACCGATTACAGCCACCTTCTTGCCATTACGCTCTGGGTGTTCGATTGTCACATAGCCCTCAAGATAAGCACGCTCAGCAATGGCGCACTCGTTCTCACGGTTTGTCACAGCCTCGCCTGTTGTGAGATAAAGCACACAGCTCTTCTCGCACAGAGCAGGGCAGATACGACCTGTGAACTCAGGAAAGTCGTTTGTCTTCTTCAGTATCTTGTAAGCCGACTCCCAATCGCCACGATAGAGGGCATCATTCCATTCAGGATCCTTATTGCCAAGTGGACAAGCCCAGTGGCAGAATGGCACACCGCAATCCATACAGCGGCTCGCCTGTTCCTGACGGTCTTTTGTGTTCAGTGTTTGTTCAACCTCTCCGAAATCGTGGATACGGTCGTGTACAGGGCGATAACCTGCTTCTTTTCTACCTATTGTTAAGAAAGCCTTTGGGTTTCCCATATATAAAGCCCCCCGTCCCCCGAAGGGGGCGTGCCATCCGGATTGGGGGTGGATGACATTTATATTATTATTCTTTTTTATTAGTCACAAGGCAAAACATTGTTTGACATGTTGTTCACTATTATAGCCTTAACCATCTTCGATTTCTCTCCGCATGGCCGCCCCCTTCGGGGGTCGGGGGGCTTAATAGTCTCTCTGCATGTCTGCAATCTTCTGCTGAAGCTTCTGCATCTTCTCTTCCTCAAGCACTCGCTTGTACTCGATTGGAACAACCTGGATGAACTCCTCAACATAGCGGTTCCAGTTGTCAAGCATCTTGCCAGCAAGAGCTGAGCCTGTGTAGAGATAGTGCTTGCGGATAAGCTCCTTCAGTTCCTTGCGGTATGAAGCCTCTTCCACGAGGTTGATCTCCACCATGTCCATGTTACAGAAGTAGTCGAAGTTGCGGTTCTTGTCCCGAACATAAGCCACACCGCCTGACATACCAGCAGCGAAGTTGCGTCCTGTCTCGCCAAGCACTACCACACGACCGCCAGTCATGTATTCGCAGCAGTGGTCGCCAGCACCTTCAATCACGGCTACAGCACCTGAGTTACGAACACCGAAGCGTTCACCAACACGACCGTTCACATAGAGCTCACCAGTTGTTGCACCATAGAGACCTGTGTTACCAGCAATGATGTTGTCCTCAGCCACAAAGTCGGCATTAGCACGAGCAGGAGGAAGGATAGAGATTCGACCGCCAGAAAGACCCTTACCGAAGTAGTCGTTTGTCTCACCTTCAAGCTTGAGGTTCACGCCCTTAACAGCGAATGCACCGAATGACTGACCAGCCGAGCCCTTGAACTTGATGTTAATAGTTGAGTCAGGAAGACCTTCCTCGCCATACTTCTTAGCGATTACGCCTGAAAGCATTGTACCAACAGCACGGTCAGTATTCTTGATTGCGAAGTCGAGATTCACTTCTTCCTTATCTTCGATAGCACGCTGAGCAGCCTTGATGATTTCCTCGTCCTTCACGCCTTCCACCTTTGTGAACTCGCCACGATCCCAGTAGAGAGGCTTGTCAGAATCCTCCTTGAAGAGAAGACGAGAGAAGTCGATTGTGCCTTGCTTTGTTGAAGGATCAGCAGCATGAACCTCGATGAGGTCTGTGCGACCGATGATGTCCTTGAGCTTATGAACGCCAATCTCTGAGAGGTATTCACGCACCTGTTCAGCAAGGAATGTGAAGTAGTTTACTACATATTCTGACTTACCCATGAAGCGAGCACGGAGACGCTCATCCTGTGTAGCAACACCTACTGGACATGTGTTTGTGTTACACTTTCTCATCATCACACAGCCGAGGACGATGAGTGGGAGAGTACCAAATGAGAACTCGTCAGCACCAAGCATTGCCATAGCCACAACATCGCGAGCTGTCTTCAACTGACCATCTGTCTGGAGACGAACCTGATTTCTCAAACCATTCATCACGAGTGTCTGCTGTGTCTCTGCCAATCCGATTTCAGGGCTGATACCAGCGAAACGCATTGAGCTTGCAGGAGAAGCACCTGTACCACCTTCAGCACCCGAGATTACGATCAAGTCAGCCTTAGCCTTAGCCACACCAGCAGCAATAGTACCTACACCACTCTCTGCAACCAACTTGACTGATACTGCTGCAGTTGGGTTGATGTTCTTCAAGTCGAAGATGAGCTGAGCAACGTCCTCGATAGAGTAGATGTCGTGATGAGGTGGAGGAGAGATGAGCGAGATTCCAGGGATAGCGTTACGAGTCTTGGCAATGATCTTGTTCACCTTGAATCCTGGCAACTGACCACCTTCACCAGGCTTAGCACCCTGAGCCACCTTAATCTGAATTTCCTCAGCATTAACAAGGTATTCAGCTGTCACACCGAAACGACCAGAAGCAATCTGCTTTGTCTTAGACGAGAGTGAAACACCGTCCACCTCTGTGTGGTAGCGCTCGTTGTCCTCGCCACCTTCACCAGTGTTTGAGCGAGCACCAAGCTTGTTCATAGCAAGGGCAAGAGCCTCGTGAGCTTCAATTGAAAGCGCACCAAACGACATCGCACCAGTCACGAAGTGCTTAACAATGCTCTCCACTGGCTCAACCTCTTCGAGTGGCACGGGAGTAGCAGCCTTCTTGAATCCGAAGAAGTCGCGAATGAAGATTGGCTTCTCCTTCTCGTCCACCATCTTTGCCCACTCCTTGAACTTCTTGTATGAGCCAAGACGAGTGGCAATCTGGAGGTTAGCGATTGTGTCTGGGTTCCAAGCGTGAGCGATTCCGTCCTTACGGTAGCTGAAGAGACCATTGTTAGGAAGGAACTCGTTAATCTCAGCTGGCTTGAATGCCTCAGCGTGAAGCTTTATAGCGTCGGCAGCAATGTCGCGAAGACCAATACCGCCAATAGTAGATATTTCTGTTCCGAAGTAGCGACGGAGCAAGTCCTCTGAAAGACCAATAGATTCGAAGATCTTAGCGCCACGGTAAGAACGGATAGTCGAGATACCCATCTTACTCATAATCTTCTTCAAGCCCTTGTCAACAGCGTTGATGTAGTTCTTCTCTGCTGTTCCGTATTCCTCCTGAATCTTGTGGTTCTTCACAAGGTTGTCGAGTACAGCGAATGTCATGTAAGGGCAAATTGCACTTGCACCATAACCAAGGAGAAGGGCTGCGTGCATCACTTCACGAATCTCACCGCTCTCAACGATAAGAGCTGTCTGAACTCGCTTCTGAACATTGATGAGGTAGTGGTGAACAGCTGAAACAGCAAGCAGTGAAGGGATAGCAGCATGAGTAGCATCGATGTTGCGGTCAGAGAGGAT
>JAGHVC010000057.1 GCA_018064505.1 Candidatus Minthosoma caballi
ATAGTGAATAATGAATAATGTAGGTATCCAATGCTAACCACTAACCGATATTCACTAAACACTAAACACTAACCTATTCTTTAGTACAAGGCACTATTTTCACCTCACTGCACAGTCCGGAAGGAACAGGAGTCCATGCATCGTATAGTGTCTTCTTGTAGTTCAAATCAACGACATTGATTTCTTTGAATTTGCGCCATTGCACACCGTCACGATCAAGCTTTGCTATGCGATTAGCAGGAAGATTGGCAACCTCCACCTTGATTGTATTCTCACCTTCATGAAGATATGGAGTGATGTCAACACGATATGGGACAGCAAAAAGCATGCCAGCATCCTTATCGTTGATGAATACATGAGCCGTCTCACGCACATCGCCCAAGTCGAGGATGAATGCTGCGTTTGAATGAATCTTAGCCATGTTTATCTTGTTGGTATATACGCCAATGGCCATTGTCTCGTTCAGTATGGAATCTCCAAGCTCTGTCCATGACTTTGGCTCTGTCATTGTCCATGTCTTATCAATTGCTACAGGGGCAGCCTCTTTGAATGAGAGCGTCCAGTTGCTGAGTTTGGTTGCTCTATACTCCAATGCGTCGTAATAAATATGCTTAGGCACTGCTGCAAGAGTAGCAGGTTCTGAGCCCTGAGTGTTGAATGTACGAACAATTATGCTCTCTCCGCTCTTCAACTGCACTTTCACGAGTCCTTGATCATTCTGCTCTGCCTTTGTCACATTGCCGTTCATTGGATTATAGAAGAAGACAGATGCAGCGCGAACGCCGAGTTCAATAAATGTGTTTACATCTTTGCCCTGCAAATTGCTGATGAAATAGTGGTAGCCATCCTCATTCACACGACGGATGCAACTGAGCCCTTGCATGTTGCGCATATTCTCACGACGAGCCTTAGTGTATTCCAAGCCACTGCTGAAATCATGACTTGAAATGAACGAACCGCCAGCATTGCCAAAAGAAGTCATCATCGACTGATCATCAAGGAATGACACCTTGTGTTGAATCTGCTTTATCAGAGAGATGAACTCCTTTTGTTCTTTATTCTTGCCATATCCAGGCACGGATGTCGGCAATGCTCGCACAAACATCACCTGCCCGCCTTGATTCACGAGGTCAAGCAGACGCCTGAGCGTTGCCACTGGCATGAACTGCACATCAGGCACAACAATGGTTGCATAAGCTGTTTTGCTGTCGGCAAGATGAATCATTCCATCCTTCACGCTTGCCCCTTGCAAGAACTTATCAGATACATAATCAACATCATATCCATCATTTATGATGCTCTGCACTGTATTGATGAACTTCGGAGCTCGCTTCTCCATCGAGTGAATGTCAAACAAGGCTATAGTGCCGGGCTGGTCATAAATCATGTCGTAGAATGGCAGATACACAAGCACATCATTGTCAGGATCACCCCACTGAAGGAATGACTGGCAACGCTCAATGTATTTGCTGAAAGCTGGCATTGCAGACCACCAATTGTTGTTTGGAGACATATCCACAGAAGCATAGAAACGCCACCCTGGCCATTCTGCATCCTTTGGAGAATAGCATGAGCCATGGAAAAAGATGTGATTCACGCCTGAAAGGAACATGAGGTCAAGATCAGGCTTGCACTGAGAGAGAGAGGTGCGGAAATGCTCGGTGAGCCAAGTGAAAGTTTCACTCGATGTGTATTTTTTGCCAGAGATATGAGCCCCCGACGATGCATATTTCAGCATTGAGATATCGGAGAAATTCTTCTTTGTGTAAGCTGTGTCCTGACGAAGCCCGCGAATGCCGAAATTGCTAAGTCCAAAGCCCTCACACTCAGGGATATCTACAGCTGCATATACATCAAGAAGATTGGCTGGGCTGCCGTGAGCCTGATTGCGAGTTATACTGCCATGCTTGTGCGCCCAGTCTGTCCATTGCGAAGTGAAGTTCTCGAGAAGGAGTTCGGCAAGCGTCTCACGATAGTCGCTGATGATGCGCTTATCAGCATCGGTGCGGGCGTCATCTTTCTTGTTGAGGATATACACAAATGGTTCAAGGTCATAGCCACGACGAGCCTTGAATTCTTCAAGCAGATTAGCAGTCCAATCTGCTCCATACACTTCGTAAGAGTCATTGAAGAAAGTGTGAGGGAATGGCACTTGCTGATTAACAAAAGCGGTGTCAAATCGCTGCAGATAGTTTGCCACTGCAGTTTTGTCAAAGTGGTCAATCACAAGACCTTCACCACCAGGAGCAGCACGCTTCACTTTCTGGGAAGTCAAACCAACGGAAAATATACCATTTCCCTTTTTGTCTTCGTCATCGTTATCGTTTTTGTTATTGTTATCGTTTTTATTACTTTTCTTGTCATCGTAGCGAAGCGCATAGTCATCGTTAAAAACCAACTTCTTCGCCGCATCTTCCCTACTCACCAATGGCCCGCCAAAGGGCCATCCTGTGCCTGTAGCCATATTGGTTTCGATGCCAAGTTCATTTCCTTTGTCAACCACATACTTGAGCATGCGCATCCAGCGAGGAGAAAGGTATGGTATCTCGTTTTTATCATTACCTTGCACGCCATAGATTGGGGTGATTTCCACGCCACCAATACCAGCTTTTGCCAGTTCCGTTAGATTATACTCCAAGCCAACAGAATCAACTGCACTGCCCAGCCACCACCAACGAGTATATGGCTTGGCTTCTTGAGTGATAGGAATCCATTGCTGAGCAATGGCGCTAAGAGATATGCATAAACAAGCGAGAAGAAATAAAGCTAATCTTTTCATCGGCATGAACTTAATATAAATATGCGTGTCTTGTGAGTAAACAAAATTATTCTAATAATTTAATGCGAAAATACAACTATTTATCGGCATAGGCAATTTTTCGTCAAAAATTCATTAACTTTGTACTGAAAATAAGATTCTGAGGTATCTATTTGAACTATGGAAACCAAGTCTGCGGCAGAAGCTACACTAAAAAACGAACTTGACATTCCTCACTGGTTTGCGATGAAAGCAGGTAAGAAGGAAAGTCTCGCCATGTCTGTTTTTGAGAAAGCAGGCTTGCGTGCCTATTGTCCTTACGCCAAGACCACGATTACTGTGCAGGGCAAGAAGGTGATAACAGAGCGCCCTCTGATACCCAACACAGTTTTCGTCTATTCTTCGTTCAGAGTGCTTAATGCCGTAAAGAACCTTAATAGCTTTATCACTTATTCATACAGAAAGGTAGGAGACGGCTATCGCGCTCTGCAAGTTCCTACTCACGAGATGGAACTGTTCATTGCGTCTGCTAGCAAGATGCAAGAGGACATTACATATTTCATGCCTAATGAAGTAGAACTGAAGAAAGGTGATAAGGTGAGAATCATCGGCGGTGTGTTTGATGGTTACGAAGGCGTGCTGCTGAAGGCAAAAGGACGCGGGAAGAGGATGTTCCTTATTAACTTTGAGATGTTAGGGGCTTTGGGAACACATATTGCTCCGGAGTATATACAGGTGATAAGATAGACCCACCCTAACCTTCCCTAAGAGGGAGGGGATAGATGAATGTTTTGTGGGGGAATGGGGGAGGCAAATAATAAGATGAGAAAATAAAAAAAGCCATGCAGACTTTTATATGCATGGCTTTTTGTTGTATAAAACGATTTATCGTCTTAGTTTTCGATATTGTTTTTGTTCTCGTTATCGTTGTCGTCTTCGTTATTTGTTTGCTATGGAAGATCAACTGTCCAGTAGCAGTGAGTTGGAGTGATGCGGCCAAAGCGACCCCACTTAGGATCCTTCTTGAAGTTCTGGAGACCAGCACCTGGAACATTGAGACGAGTGACATGAATCTCGCTGAATACATCCTCGCCAAGCTCAAATGGCTGAGTGACACGGAGGTTAACTTCAACAAGGCTTGTGTTGACAAAAGCCTCGTCATCGATGCGCTCCATACTTGTTGGCATGTTCATCTTCTGGATGATAGTGCCGTCAAATGCACGCTTGCCAATCACCTTCAGTCCCTGTGGGAGATTAACCTTCTCAAGTCCCCAGCAACCCTGGAATGCACCTTCTGGGATTACCTCGATGCCAGCAGGAAGTACGATTGAAGTAATCTTCTTGCAAGAGCTGAATGCGTATGGAGCAATTGTTGTTGCCTCAGCAGGGATAACATATTCGCCAGTCTTTCCTGGAGGACAGAGGATGAGAGTCTTGCCGTCCTTTGAGAAGATAACGCCATCAACCGACTTGAAGTCTGCGTTATCACTTGCAACATTCAGCGAAGTGAGTTTGAAACAGTGGTCGATAGTATGACGACCAATAGTCTTTACAGAAGCTGGGATAGACAAAGAAGTCATATCCATTGCCTTATAGTATGCTGAGTCTGCGATAGCAGTTGTGCCTGCAGCAACAGACACGCTACCCTGATAATCTTGTGCCTTCACGCCTGAGAATGCGGCAATGGCAAGCACCAATGTCATGATATATCTCATAATGAATGTATTTACTATGGTTGAACAAAGATATTTGTTTTCTTGCCGCCCTCAAGAATCTGGCTATCCCCCTTGCCTCTGTCGAGGAAGAAGATTACGGCACGGTTCCATTCGTTTACAGTCTCGTATGGCTGCACTGTGTCACCCTTATAGTCGATGCGGAGACGATCCTTAGGCACATTGAACTCATCAACAAGCATATCGTAAACTACCTTAGCACGCTTCTGTGAAAGGCGGAGGTTGTATGCAGGATAAGCAGTTTCAATATCGGCATAACCTGTCACGATGAGGTTGATGTCTGGGTGAGTAGCAAGGAAGTTAGCCACCGACTTCACATTCTTGCGCTGAGCATCAGTGATGTAGTAACGGTCAACATAGAATGAGATTGTAGTCTGGAGAGCCTCTGTAAGGTTCACATTCTCTACTGGCTCTGGCATCTCGTTAAGAGCGTTGTTCAGCTTCTCGTTCTCATCATCAGCCATGCGGTTAAGGCGCTCAACTACAGCCGAGTTGTAGTGCTTCACATAGTGGAAACGACGGCGACCGTGCGAATCCTTGAAGTGGTAACGAGCACCAACCTGAACATCGAAATATGTGTCATATACACGGTCATAAGCAATACCGTTGTAAAGGTCGTCTGTACCGTTGAATGTCACTTCAAAGATACCGTCCCAAGCATTGCTGAACTTCCAGCGGCCCTGGAAACCCACATGAGCTGCCAAGTAGTTCTTGGCACCTGTATTCTCGAACTTATAAGGAGCCAAAGTCTTCGTGTCACCATCCTTATTTACATAAGTAGTACCATGAGCTGTCCAATAGTCAAGCTTCTTTGTGTTAAATCCGAAAGAATAGTTATAGCCAAGACCAAGAATACCAATAAGGTTAAACTTACGGCTCTCCTTATATTTATAGAAAATGTTTGTGAAGTTAATCAAACCATCAAAGTAACCCGAGAAAATACAGAAATGATAGTTATCCTCATAACCATATCCATTTTTCTCATGATATCCTTGGGCTACATAATGTTCAGCAGCCTCTACTGTTGACCATTCCACACGACCTATCTGAGGATGAACACCAAATCGGAATCTAATACCAAATGAAGGGTACAAGAACTTACCTACTTCAATATTCATGTCAGGCATCTCGTTCTTGAAGAACTTCTGAAAACGAGTATTCTCCGACATAGAGTGAGTGACACCTACCGAACCACCGATGAACCAGTTATCGCCAACCTTATAGTCATCGAGGTATGCATTTTCATCATAATAGAGGCTGTCATCGTCAAGCTCCACACGAGTAAATGTAGAATCGACAATCTTATAGTCGCTCTGAGCAACAGCAGACACACTCATCAATGCTGCTACAACTGCAATATATAGTTTCTTAATCATAATTCGATAATAATCTTATAAAAGAATAAACTTATAATCTACCAAGCCTTTAGTCATTTACGATGAACACAATGTAATTACCTCTTGGACGAATCTTCTTCTCGTCAGCAATCACATGAATCTTTGCTGCAGGCACCTCATAACGCTCAAGGAGGATGTCACGGATAGCATCAGCACGCTTCTGGAAGAGCTTGTTGTCAACAGCTGTTGAGTTTGTGATGTAAATATTGCTTGCAGGAGCCTTCTGCCATGCATTAGCAGTAGTATAGATATTTGTCTGCTGCAGACGGTCAACAGTTGAGTTGTCCTCATCAAATGCAATCAAAGTGTACATTACGCTTGCATCAACATCGATTGTGTCGTTTTGAATCTCCTCAATCTCACGCTCGCGCTTCTTTCTCTTCTCGCGGATGCTGTCAACTTCGCCCATCTTCTTCTTATAGATAGACATATCATGACGAGGATAATAGAAACCAGGTTCTACGCCACCCTTATTCTTGAAGTGATAAGTCAAACCGACAAGCACATCAAGGTGACCGTCCCAAGTATTCTTTGTTGTAGCATTGCTATCAAATGAGTTATCAACAAAGTTCTCTACTGCCTCAATATGCAAGTTCCACTTAGGAGAGATAAGGAAAGAACCTACAAGACCTGCACGGATATGAATAAGTGAGCGGCGGCGAGTATCGTACTTGTCTTGGTTGAACAGCTGCGCACCATGGCTATTATTCTGCCCTAATGCCTCTGCATACTTACCGCAACCATATCCGCTTGACACGCTACCACCCAAACCAAGGAGTCCCTTGAAATAGGAGAATCTATTCTCACGGAATCCGAAAATAAGGTTTGTGAAGTTTGCCATATAGTCAATGCTCAAACCGTATGAATTCCATCCGTAACGGTCGTGAATCATGTCCTTCAACTTTGCTGGATCGTAAGATGGCAAACCATGCTCCAAGAAAGAATTATCAGTCACACCTGTGTTTCGGTTGTAGCTAATATTCAATCTCAAATCACTGACAGGAGTAATCTGCTTACCAACAGTAATAGCAGCAGCAGGTCCCATAATTTGGAAGAAACCTGCATGAGAACAATCGCTACCCCAGTTAGAAGTAACACCACCATACATACCCACATACCAGTTATCCACAAAGTGAGTAGGAGCCACATACTTTTTCTCCACCAATGGCACCTTCATGCCATCAATGAGCGTGTAATCGTCGCCATATTGCGCCAAGGCAACAACGCTGAGCATCAGCGTAGCAACTGTCATACCTAATTTTCTGACCATATCAAATTTGTTTTATTATTATCTCTTCTATAATATTCAGTTCTTACATTTCAAGTTCCTTGTCAATCTCCTCATACTTTGAGTTATTGCTCTTAAATTCCGGCACTATCTGCTTCATCTTCCTCACAATCTTCATCTCGTCATAAGTTTGACAAATCTCATCCAGTTCATCCAAGTCCTTGCACACATCCTCATACTTATATTGTCTCACCTTAGCCACCCTAATCTTCGGATGCTTCGTCTCCACCTCCTCTTCGCCTTTGAAGAGCACCTCCTCATAAAGCTTTTCTCCTTCTCTGAGACCCGTATATTTTATATGTACATCTCTTCTTCCACTATTATGTATCATTCTCTTTGCAAGATCCGCAATCTTCACAGGCTCACCCATATCAAACACAAATACCTCTCCGCCTTTGCCCATTGTTCCTGCCTCAAGCACGAGCTTGCAAGCCTCAGGAATCAGCATAAAGAATCTAATTATATCTGGATGCGTCACTGTCACAGGACCGCCCTCTTCTATCTGTTTCTTAAACAAAGGAATAACAGAGCCGTTCGATCCTAACACATTTCCAAATCGAGTAGTAATAAACTCTGTGCCACCACAAGCATCACCTCTTTCCTCTCTAATCTTCTCATTCAAGCTCTGAACATACATCTCACAAATCCTCTTCGAGCACCCCATCACATTAGTTGGGTTCACAGCCTTGTCTGTAGAAATCATCACGAACTTCTTCACATTATTCTTCACAGCCAAGTCTGCTAAGATTCTTGTGCCATCCACATTATTTAATATACTGACACTCGGGTTGTCTTCCATCATCGGCACATGCTTATAAGCAGCCGCATGAAAAACATAGTCAGGCTTATACTTCGCAAAAATCTTCTCCATGCGAGGCTTATTGACAATTGACGCCACAATCATCTTTTTATCAAGATATTCCCAATTCTTCTTCATCTCCAGCATCAAGTCGTGCATTGGGGTTTCTGCCTGATCAATAAGAATCATCTTTGCAGGATGGAAACTGGCAATCTGCCTCACCATCTCGCTTCCGATGCTTCCCGCAGCTCCTGTGATAAGAATACGCTTATTCCTCAGTAAGTTGCCTATCTCATCCATGTCAACCTCTATCTCTTGACGAGGCAACAATTCCACTTCTTCACGCACCTTGCTTCTCATCACATCAGAGAGGTTCCTTGCGATTATTCTCAGCACCCACAGACCAACCGTTCCGCTCACAAACGACAACACAAACACTCTGTATGGAACCACTGTGGTAAAAGGCAACAAATCGACTGCCCATCTGAATGCTACACACAAAACAGCTCCTAAAAGCGTTGCATACATAGAACGAAGCAAGTCCTTGAAATCCACCAGGCGGAATACATCCGTATATGTATGAAAGACATGAATTCCAATCACATAGAACACCATATCAATCAACAAGGTGTAGAGCAATTGCGAGCCATTGGCAACCAACACATATGGCCTAAAGACAACGCAATACATAATCAGAATTGAAGTCAGTATCACTACTGAATCCAACAGGCTAATACACCAATATGGCAGAGCCTCCTTCGAAAAGTACCAGCTCGCCATCTTCTGAATCATGTTTTTCAGACGCCCTTTCATCAACACTTAGTGAAATTTCGGTGCAAATTTACAAATTAATGACATTAAAAACGAAAGATTTAACATTTTTCTTTTATTTTCACCAACAAAATCATAAAAAAGTATAAAAAACGAACAATCGAAGTGGCAATTTCGAAAAATGTGTCTTTTGTTTTGCGGAAATATCACTTTCGTTCCATTTCAAACACCACTGCATCAATCCACTCACCCTGCATAGGGAATGGAGCAACAGCATCTTCATCATACCAAAGGCGGATACGAGACTGGTCAACATTGAAATAGCGGATGAGAGACTTCCTCACCGCCTCCACACGACGCTGAGCAAGGTGCATGTCAGGAGATTCGCTCTTCTTTGACGCACCGCAATAGCCTTTCACCACAAGGTTGACATCAGGATTGCGCTTGAGGAAATCAGCAACAATGCGCAGATTCTCCTGCTGCTCGTCATTCACGAATGCGCGATCAACATAGAATGCCACATGAGTCTTCATCAACTGCCCGTATGCTACGACCTCACTTGCTTCCTTGCGTCGAAGCGCATCAAGCTTTTCATTATCAAGGAAGTCTGCAATCTTAGCATCCTCCGCTCTAAGAGCCGTTGCCTGGTTTCTATGCACCTTCTTGTAGCGGTGATCACCATAATGGTCAGGGAATCGCCAAGCGAATCCAAGAGAGACATCTACACAAGGGTCAAAAGCAAACTTATCGGAATGCGTGAGGCCATTGTATGAGTCCCCAATCAAGTTGTATGTTCCTTGCAGATACAAATCAATTGAGTTGTTAATTGCAAAAAGCATCTGCACGCCACCACGAAGGTTTAGATTCACATGATCCGTATGATCAATGCCTGTATTGAATCTATCCCAAGTTTTTGTTTTCTTCTCAAAGCCCCACGAATAGTTAACGCCCACACCCACAAAGAGCTGCATATCAAACCAACGATGCTCATTATAAGGGCATATTAGGTTGACAATGCTCATCTTCTCATCAAGAAAAGCCGTTGCCATGCTGAACAAATAGCCACCATCCTTCATAACAGGATAATCTGCAGCGATATTAGGATCAGCCCATCCTTTTTGGCGAGCATAGCCAAAGGTGAGGCGCGTGCTAAACAGATACGACGCCTGTTTGCCAAATCCCAGTTGGAAAGAAGGCTGACAAATCTTGAACAAATCCTTGCCGCTGCTGTTCTCTGCAAAAGAAGAGCTAACGCCAGCGCCGAACTCCATAAAGAGGTTGTCAGTCACACCGTATGGACGCCAAACATCAATCACCTCGTCGGCATCTTTGCGCTTAGGAGCAACCCATTTCACTTTCGGGCGTTTGGGGGCAACCCATTTCTTTTTTGTTGTTTCTTGGGCATTGGAAGACAATGCGAATAGCAACAAGGGAAGTAAAAACAAATATCTTTTCATGTTTTTAACAATAAGTATCCGAAAAATTCACACACATCATTGACTGATAGAAATTTCATTTCTGGATGAATATCTTCCAATAAATGTTATTTCTTTCCGTGAGAAGTATCAAAGAATTTTCTAATCTCAGAAACTATATGCAGGAGTTCTTGTTCTCCCACACATGGACCACTCGGTAGGCAGAGGCCAGTGCGGAAGAGAGATTCGCTGACGCCGTTTATGTAGGATGGAGCGTCTTTATAAACTGGCTGGAGATGCATTGGTTTCCAGAGAGGACGGGTCTCAATGCCTTGGGCATCAAGTGATTTCTGGAGAGACATTACAATCTTACATGGCTCTACCACTTTTCTCTCACCCACCAATTGACTTTGTCGAGTCAAAGCACCGTCACTCTTAACTCTAATAGTGCTTAGCCAGTAGTTGCTTTCCATGTACGCCTCAGGAGAAGAATGCACTTCTATTTCTGGGATATCAGCAAGAAGCTTTACATACTGCTCGTGCACCCATTGATGATGCTTGATATGAGCATCTGCCACCGTCATTTGACCACGGCCTATGCCAGCACAGATATTTGACATACGATAGTTGTAGCCTATCTCCTCATGCTGATAATATGGATATGCCTCTCTTGCCTGAGTAGCAAAGAACATCACTCGCTTCTTTGCCTCCTCATCAGGACAGACAATAGCACCGCCACCGCTTGTGGTAATCATCTTGTTGCCATTGAACGACAACACGCCATACTCTCCAAAAGTACCGCACATCTGCCCTCTGTACTTAGAGCCGAAGCCTTCAGCTGCATCCTCTACAACAGGAATCTCATACTTGCGAGCAACAGCCATAATCTCATTCATCTTGGCAGGCATGCCATAGAGATACACGGGGATGATAGCTTTAGGCTTCTTGCCTGTCTTGGCTATTCTATCCTTTATTGCCACCTCAAGCAATTGAGGATCCATGTTGTATGTGTCAGGCTCACTATCTACAAACACTGGAGTAGCACCCTGGTACACGATAGGATTGGCACTGGCAGCAAAGGTGAAGCTCTGACAAATCACTTCATCTCCTTTACCTACGCCAAGCATGATAAGACCGAGATGCACAGCTGCTGTACCAGCCGACAATGCCACTACATGCTTGTTTTGACCGACAAAGGCTTCGAGGTCGGTTTCAAAAGCGTTGACATTTGGTCCGAGAGGCACCACCCAGTTTGTGTCAAATGCCTCTTGGATGTATTTTTGTTCTTCGCCGCTCATGTGAGCGAGACATAAATATATTCTATTCATATAATCATTGCGGCTAGCCGCTTTTTTACTGAAAATAATTACCAATAATTAAAAATAATTTATCCAATAATTATTACATCATGATTTCACATACAAATGGAGATTCTCTTTCGTAATTAACTTAAAAGAATCTGTAGTCTCATCATAAATGTATCTTTCTGCATGAAAATGATCTTCGCCAAAATTCACAAGAATTCCTCGTCTCAACTTAGTTATTCTCATATAATTGAACAATTGAGCCCGATGGTCTGCTATAATAGTCGAAACCGATTTAAACTCCACAATTATATTATTACTAATAAAATCAGCTTGGTAAACTTTATCCATCAACTGCCCTTTATAGTAAGTTCTCAACAATTTCTCTCGTTCAAACTCAACGCCTCTTAATGACAATTCACGAGCCATAGCTTCTTGATATATAGGTTCCTCCATGCCACGACCAAGCTCATTGTACACTTCCATGGCAGCTCCTACCAACTCATATATTTCCATCCACTCGTCTTTTGTCAACATTTGTATTTTTGGACTAATTATTGTCAATTATTGGTAATTATTTTCCGTTTCAAGTCGCTTGCGACCAAGTAATCAACACCTACAATAGCATACATTTGCAAATACTCGTCTCTCGTCATCTTGTCATCAATTTCTGGATGAATTTCTTCTAATAAATGTAATTTCTTTCAGTCAGAAAAGCAGCCAGCTTTTCGCCATCATATTTCCAACCTACAAAGGTATTCATTTTTTCGCAAACAAAAGAATTATTGTCAATTATTGGTAACCTTTAGCTCGGCGTAGCCAATTATTTTCCGTTTCAAGTCGCTTGCGACCAAATAATCAACACCTACAATAGCATACATTTGCAAATACTCGTCTCTCGTCATCTTGTCATCAATTTCTGGATGTATTTCTTCTAATAAATGTATTTCTTTCAGTCAGAAAAGCATCCAGCTTTTCGTCATCATATTTCCAATCTACAAAGGTATTCATTTTTTCGCAAACAAAAGAATTATTGTCAATTATTTTTCAAGTACTTCGTGATAAAAATCCTTCAAGCACTGGCAAACAATGTCAACCTGACAGGGGGATGGACTCTGTTTTTTGTCAAAACTCACACAGGAGGGTGAGTGCAATCCAAATTTAAAGGCTTATTTGCTGATCAGTTTTGTTATCAATTTCTGGATGAATTTCTTCTAATAAATGAATTTATTTCAGTCAGAAAAGCAAGCTTTTCGTCATCAAATTATCCTCTTCATTTTCATCCACTCCACAAACAACAAATCGTAGGTATAGTACACACCCTTGTCCTGAGTTATGAAATCTTTTTCAAGCAATCCCTTAGCCGCCGACAGCACAGAACTCGAAGACAACAGACGGTACTTACGAACAAACAGTCCTCCAGAGATATTACATGCCCTTCCCTCTGCCGAGATAGCAAGAAACAAATTGCGCTGCTTCTCTGGCATCTGGTTCAAAATCGTATCATAACCATCAGACGCCATATTCAACAGCATTTCCACAGCCTCATCTATCATGTCCACCGTGCATGCACCACCAACAGGAGTCATAGTAAACAGTATATTGAGCACCTTCTGCATGTACATCGTCACACTTTGAAAACGAGCATAAAGCACCTCCACCGTCTTTTCATCCAGTCTCTTTCCAGCCTCACAGAACTTCTTCTGACAGAACTCTAAATACTTATCATACGGTATAGGCTTCAGATTCATAATTGTCACTGACTGATAAAACGGCCTGCTTGGAGTAACAAACATCGCGCTCATCAAATGTCTGTGTGAACCAGAAAAAATGAAATTTACATTATTGCATCGCTGAATGCGTGTGCGCAGTGCCGCCTCCACCTTCTCACCATCAGGGTATTTTAGAATCTGCTGAAACTCATCTATAGCTACTATGCATGGCATCCCAGCGTTCTGAAGATAGTCAAATATCTCGTCAAGAGTTGTGGAAGCATTTGCTATCTTGGCTAATCCCAATCCCCATGTCGGCATGCCATTGATGTCAAAAGTTATCTCTGACCTCAATGATGACAGCATATTCAGAAAACCTTCCCACACCTTGCGTCCCAATGGGCGAAGCGTCTCCAGCACAGCCTTGCCAAACACATCAACAAAATCATTGAGAGAACTCGTAGCATACACATCCACTTCAAAAGTCAGATATGCATCCTTAATCTCAGGCTGCTGCAAGCAATGACGAATAAGATCAGTCTTCCCCAATCTTCGTGGCGAAATCAAGGCAATATTATTCTGATTGGTGAGCAGCGACACAATAGTCCCAGTCTCCTGCACTCTGTCGCAGAAATACTCTGCGCCTGCATAACCATTCGTGACAAAAGGATTTCTTTTCATTTCTGTTTCAGCAATTTATCTCATCATCATTTTATGATGACCATCAAATGATGCCGCAAATTTAGAACTTTCCCTTTTCACATCAAAACTTTTCGCAATATATTTTGCTTCTTTGCTAAAATTAATTGTGTATTTGTTCGATTTACATTTCCAAAATTCTATAGATCACGAATTCCTGTATTCTAACACTCTAACCTACCCAACTTCTACCAAATAATCATTCTTCGCAAACATCTTTCCATACTGTGGAGTCAGCAATACTTTATCCACAGTCTCGCCTTTCAACCACTTGATGATTGCTTTTGGCATATTCACACCCGCCTCATGAGAGAATGGATATCCACCGCCAAAACGAGGATTAAGTTCCAGCACACAATATGTTCCGTCTGCACGTTGCATAACATCAACATCAAGATTACCAATGTGTCCAAGGTTTTCACCAATTGTTTTACCTATGGAATAAATTGATGGATTATCTACAGTTACAGCCTTGTCTGTCTCGCCCGAGCGCATTGCCAACTTCTGCTTTACAGACACAGCAACGTGATTACCACGCAAATCATTCATCACGTCAAGTCCAAACTCCTTACCTGTCAGTTTCTCCTGAATCAAAATATATTCATCACCTACAGATGCCTTTGCCAAAAACGTTTTTTTTATCTTCTTGAACAATAAAGCATATACAATTTCAAGTTCTTCCATATCCTCTACTGTTTCCAAACCTATAGAACCAGATCCCCAGCGAGGTTTTAGAAATAGAGGGAATTGTATTTCACTTTTTAAGAGAGCCTCTTTTGCGTCATCAAGCCGAATATATGTCTTAGGCGCATTTAATCCGACTTGCTCCACCCATTGAGCCGTCTTATACTTATCGAAGGAAATATCAATCACATCTTTATCACTAACAATTACAGTTGTCCCTATTTCATCAAAGCGATGTTTCTGCTCTGCCAATATAGGCAGTTCCAAATCGTTAAGGCTTATTAAAGCATCTATCGTATATTGCTGACAAATTTCTAAAGTTTTATCCACATAACATGGATCATAAACTGCTGGCACTTGAATTTTCATGTCTGCTACAGTCAAAGCAGGAGCAGACAGCTGCATGTCTGTTGCGATAACCTTATCGCCTTCTGCCAAATTCTCTTTGAAATACTTCAACAGGTATGTTCTGCGTCCTGCGCAAGTAAAAAGGATATTCATACAATTCTAATTTAAATTTGTTTTCTTTTGCGATCTTATAACGTCTAAATCATGACTTTCCGAAGGGGCAACTGTTATATCAGATCCTTTCAGCACATTAACAACTGTCATGTACAATATTTTCATGTCAAAAACAAATGACAGATGTTCCGCATAATAAGCATCATGCTCAAGTCTTTCATCCCATTCCAGATTATTGCGACCATTCACTTGCGCCCACCCTGTAATACCTGGCCTCACAGAATGGCGCAACTGTTCCCTTTCTGTATAAAATGGCAAGTATTTAACCAACAATGGACGAGGACCTATCAATGCCATATCACCTCTCAAAACATTTAGTAGCTGAGGCAACTCGTCTATTGAAGTTGAACGTACAAAACTACCAACTTTAGTTAAACGCTGAGCATCAGGAAGCAACTTGCCGTCAGAATCCTTTTCATCAGTCATAGTTTTATACTTAATCACCTTGAATATCTTGCCATTCAGTCCAGGACGCTCCTGAAAGAAAAAAGCTCCTGCTCCTTTATTTGAAAAGTGAAGCCAAACTGTAATGACAAGCAGAATTGGCCAAATTGTGATTAACACAAAAAAAACCAGTGTGAAATCTATCACTCTTTTAAAACAATTCTTATACATATTACATTATTTGAACATATCTTCACAATAACTAATCAAAACATATTGAACAATTTTTATATCGAAACACTCATCATTCATTTTTCAAATTCATGTTATAAACAAACTATTTGATCATATTAATTCTGCCATAGCATTCATGAGAGCTAAAGAAACAAAGGATAAAGTCCACAATATTCGTGAACTCCCGATAACACATCTCCTAGTTTTTCAGTTTTTTCAAGTCGATCATAAAAGAATGCGTCAAATGTTTCTCTCCCCCCATCTTATATTTATAGGGTTCTTCTCCTTTAGACAAGTCAAGGTGTCTAACTTGCGTATTTGCCATAAAATACTTTATTGTTTCATTTAGTAACAACATTCCTGGAGAATAAAAACTGAATTCTTCATTTATAGATAATCTAGGCACAACAAATTCACATTTATCACCAATCAAGCCACTCATAAATGCCGAAAGTTTTCCATCTATATATAATGCAGCTGTCATACCATTTGGATTCTTAATATAGTTGAGAGTCGCAAAACTTTGATTAAGGAGAAACCACTTCTTCAATCTACTAGTTTTAAGATTATATCTATATGCATGTCTTTCTATATACAAATCTATGAATTGTTTATAATCACGAGCACACATCTCTCCACCACGAAATGTCTTGAATTCCATGGCCCTTCCATCAGTATTAATACGATTATATGCAGTTCTAAGATTCTGGCGAGTTGATTTTGAGAGTGATTTATTGAAACGCTCATAATCATCATCAAAATTCACACATACATTGTTCAAAATAAAATCATCTCCAATTGATTCTTTCATTTCAAGATATAATAATGAGCTATCAAGAACCTTATTACACATCAAGACATCATAATCAGACTTCAACATTGCCAACGCTGGCTTTATATATTTTACATTTTTAACCAAAACATCACAATAATTCAATCCATTTACGTTTGCTAACAACTCCGCCTTACGACAATTTAAGTACTTTGCTATTGGCACTATCATCACACACACACCATCATCATAAAAGCAATAGAAACATGCCATATATTTTTTCCTAAAGTAATACGGATACAGTAATTTACTAGTTCTTTTCAAGTAGAAAAAATCCTGAAATGGGGTATTTAGCCCACCTTTACTCTGTAACTCAATCCATTCTTTACGAATAGAATTTATATTATATGTTTTTTTCAAAGTCAACATAAAAAGAATCATCATAAAAAAAATACACTTCAAAAAACTAAAATTTCATTTATCACAGACTTGCAAATATTGCATTACATTTTGAAAAAATGCAAGTTTTTCATCATTATAGAAATTGCATGCATCAATTCCACATAATTACGCCTACTATACGCCAACTATCTGCAACAAGACATCACACCTTATTCATCATCTATCAATTATCGCTTTATAATAAACCATTAAACAGTTTTGAATAAAACTCTTCTCAAATCTTTCATATATCATAGTCCTTGCATTAGTTGCAAAGTCATTACGCATGCCGTTATCTATCATAATTAATGTCATTGCTTCATACAGACTATCAGAATCCTTAGGAGGTATCACTATGCCATTCTTACAAATCACGACATTACCCACTGACTCTATAATATCACTAATAATCTCTCTCGAACCATTTATATCTGTAACAACTTGAGGCAGCCCCATTGCTCCAGCCTCCAAAACTGTATTTGGGAATCCTTCTCTATAAGATGGCATAACAAAGCAATCGGCATTCGCATATTCCTGCAAAAGGTCTTCACCATATTTAGGACCGACAACCATTATTCCTTCACAGGTATCAATAATCTTTTGCGTTTCCTCACTTACAGGATCTAGTTCTTTTTCGTACCTTCCCACTAAACGCAGCCTCGTGTTCTTATATGTATCATGCAAATCCGAAAACGCCTCTACCAATTCATTGATTCCTTTGTCTCCGACTATACGACCAACAAATAAGAACACAAAGGTCCCATCATCATTCGTTTTCTTATCAAACCTCGCAGGATCAAACCTCTCCATGTCCACCCCCTTCACATTGCCATATCCAAGAACCTTCATTGGTTTCTTACACACTCCATAATTCTTTAAGTCATTCAATACACCTTGACCTTCTGGAATTACATGAGTAGCGCATGCACAGAGGATTTTATCTGTTGTCATAAGAACCTTGCGTTTCATTCCAACAGCAGTAGGCCAAACCAACCCTGTAAAAGTATGAATTCTAATTGGCACTCTTGTCAACCAACCAGCAATCATACAAACCAACCCAGCTTTTGGCGTCATAGAATGAACGATATAAGGCTTTTCTTGCCATAACACACGAATCATCCTAACTAACGACACGAAATCCTTAAACAAGGAGATCTGCCTCTCCATTGGCACAGCAACACAATGGAAACCATCCTCATCCCTCAGTTTATCCAATTCCGGGCCAGGACTTGTCACTGCCACCATCTCATACCCATCATCTCTCATCCTTTTCATGATTTCATCAAAGAAATCAATTGACAGAGACACTGTGCAAGCCCTTATTATTTTCTTCTTATTACGCATATTTAAAGTAAAAAAACGAATCTATTGAAACAAATTACAAATATACATCAAGAAAAAAAAACAAACAAACTTTTCACACAAAAATCATGTTTATGCTTTATTTATTCTCACGCAAATGGCACAGATTATAGCAGAATATTCTCACTTGCTGTGAGACACCATACAGACTACAGTTCCAAAGGACTAAATCTGTGCCATCTGCATAATCTGCGCGAATTACAATATCACAACACTATCGCAAAACGGTTAGATGGAAATGAAGCGGTTAAAACATCTGAAATTAGAGGTTTATTTGATTGTTCTGCTTTATTCGCTATTTGTTCGTCTTTTTATTTTCCCGACAAAGGAATCTCTAAGTCAAACGAAAAAGGAACTCAAAGAATTCCGTGTTGTTTCGAGATTTCCGTGTTCGATATTATATACACACTATTCGTTCTTGATTTTCACCCTCTTAACCAAGCGTAGATGGTAGGTTGCATCTGTGGCACCATAAGATGAAAATGATGTGTACGCAAAGGAGAAGTACTTTGTTGCGTTTTCACAAAGGTATCTTACCGAATTTGCACTTTTGTCTATCGCATCTGCAGAGGCATTGCTTATTGCGGTCTTGAATGCAGCTACGGAGAATGCCTTGTAGATAGCCCTTGCCTCATCTGTTGTTGGTATTGACCATGAATCCATTTCACCTTCTGCATATCCTGCTGCGAGAGTCGCAGCTGTGGATGGTGTGGCATTATTCCAATCTTTGAGAGACATGAGAAGTACACTGTATTCCGTTTCTGAAGCTGGAGAAGCTGGGGCCTCTGGCAGCTGATTGCCATCAGCGTCGTAGAGGGCAGCTACAAGATGGCCGTTCCAAACAGAGTATGGGGCTGGTATATTAGAAGTGATTGCCTCTGTCTGATCCTGATTGTCACCACCATGATTGCCTGCATCATCGTCACTACCTGCCTCTGTGCCAGAAGCATCAATTGTGGCATTGGTGTTTTCGCCAAATGTGAAGGCTATATTCACTGGATCGCCCCATGTGCTTGGAGTGATGTCACCAGTCACTGTTACCTTTCCGCTGTCGTATGTGCCTGTAATGCTGTAAGGTATGCCTGCTTTCAGAGTGCTGAGGTATGTAGCAGCAGATGAGTGTTCCGTTGTTCCATCACTATAGGTAATTGTGAACACAGTTTGTTCGCCTGTCGTAGGGAACATATACACCGTAGAAGTTGTCCAGTTACTTGCATCAGCTGCAGACTTCTTTATAGGTATGGTTATAGTTGTACTGCCAGAACTCACACCATTCATGTTCACACCCCCAACAGGACTTTCAATGGATATGCTTGCATTAGTGCATTCTGCCAGCATTCCAACCAAGCTGACATTCAGTGAGCAAACCTTATAATGCATCTGAATGCTCAAAGTTGATGAAGCAGCTGTAGGCGTTATGCTGGCATATCCCATCTGCAATGGATGATCTGTAGAATATACCGCTTCGGAAGCATTTGGCACATCGGTATCGCTTTTTGCCTTCATTGTTATGACAGAAGACAATGTAGGAGATGCAGGAATGTTATATACCTCATCATTGGCGCATACTGCAACCACACGACACGACTCTCCCTTAGGCAGACTCAATGCAAGTGACTCATCAGCCGATGCTATCGTCTGCTCATCCTCCAGTTTGCCATCTTTATCAAAAGCATAGACATGCAACGGATATTCCATTGGAGTCCCATCATTGCTTCGAGTGACGATGCTCACATTAGAATATTCCTTATCTATCTTCAAGTCATTATATTCCTGACTTTCACATGATGTCAATGCGATGAGGACGAATGCAACTACAGAAAATATTGCCATCATCCCTGGTATCAGTTTATTTTCTTTTTTCATATTCTGTGATTGTTTAATGTACTTATATTCATCATCTATTCTTTGGTTTCTTTGTTTGTTCTGTATTGTTCGCTCATTGTTCGTTTTATTTCTTTTCCCGTCTAATTCCATTTTCATAACCTGATTCCCTCATTCATAACATTTATGTAGAACGGAGTTTTCACATTTCTTCCTTCCCATTGCTTTTTAGTCATTACAAGTGGACTTATTTGCACGCCTGTCTGAAGCTCCAACAAATAAAAAGGCATCGTCAACTCTTCTTCCTGTGCAACAGACAAACTATCGGTATCAACAAGCAAAAGCAAATCTATGTCGCTATCCTCTCTGGCATCCCCTCTAGCCTCACTACCATACAGCCACAACTGAACATTTGGCAACTTCTCCTTTGCCGTCTGTTTTATCTTAGATACAATTTCAGGTCTTCTCATGTTCTTATTTTTTCTGCAAAATTACAAAACATCTTGCGAAAGACAAATAATCACGATTAATTTTTCTGACAATTCACAACAATTTTATGTTATATTATACAAAAAGAGAGCCTTCGATCAGCATGCCATAAATAGAGATATTGACATACCACATTTTTCCTTAAAGCTTATATCTTAAAGAACAAAAATCTGTGTCATCTACAAAATCTGTGTGAACACAAAATCATGATGCCATCGTCTCTATAAGTTAAATGGAAGCGAAGCGGTTAAACGATCACAAATGGAGGCTGTACTAAACTCAGAATTTCAGAGCTTTAAAGTTTCCGAACTTCACCTTTCCCACCCCACACGGAAGTTTTCCGTTGCATTCTTCTTTTCTTCAATTTCACTCTTCATCCTATCTATTGCAGTATGAAAGAAGAGAGAGAGAAGCGGACGGGCATTCTTTCGGAAAGTCTTCATTGCTGACAGATAATCATCACGCTGCTCATCCTTGATAATGACTATTGGCAGTCCATAACGCAATAATATTTTATTACTTAATAAACGGCCCAACCGCCCATTGCCATCACGGAAAGGGTGAAGCCATTCAAAATGTCCATGAAATATTGCAGCAGCCTCCATAGGATGCCATTTACCACTCGACAGCGCCTGTTCAACCTGTTCAAGCAGCTGAGGAACACGAGAAATCAGCACTTCATGATCGCCAAAAAGAGTATCACCAGCACACATATCACAATCCGTGTATTCCCCAGCAACAGCTCCTGGATGACGATAAGCTATCGTATGTTCTGTCAGCAGGAAATGCAAATGCTTTATATAATCTTCAGAAAGAGGTTCGTCAACAGTACGCACCATCTCCTCATACGCTCGAAAATGATCCAACATCTCAAACGCCTCTACCAAAGGCTTCCCCTGCGGAATCATTCCTAATCCTTTCTCTTTCAGCGTTCGAGTTTCATCAACAGTAAAAGAATTTCCCTCTATGGCACAATTATGAGACGAAAACAATATCTCATTATACTCACGAAAATCCTCTATTGAAAATCTATCGGTAATATAATTACGATATTCCCTAACTAAAGTATCATATTCTTCAATTATTTTTTCCATCACATAAAAGTCGGTAATCAAAATTATTTCAAGCTGTACGGTTAAAACGAACATTTTACGAAATGTTCTAAACTGACAATAATTCCCGATAATTCGCAATAATTTTTCCGATAATAATATTATTTTATTGACTAAATTATCGGTAATTGTCGGGAATTATCGTCAGTTAGGAGGCCGTTGAGGGCTCCGCATAAACTAACCGTACAGGTCGAATTATTTTAGCAATGCAAAAGTACTGTTTATTTTTCAATTAAACAAACAAAAATCAAGGTTTATTTGTATGGCCAGATTTGTTTCATGCAGATGGCACTTTCTGGTTTATCGCCTTGCACTTGATACAAAAACCGATTGGGTGAGATGCAGCAGGCTGAAAATATCTGAGCTTGCTCAAGGATTTTCAGACGGCTACAGCATCGATGGCTCGTCAGAGACATTTTGTATCAAGCGCAAGGGGTTGATTTCTGTTTTTGTTTATTAACCTCCCTTTTTTCCAGAAAAAACAATAAAGAGACGAGGGAAAATTGTTTTTTATTGTCGAAGAATCCTCCACCATGGGCATTTGGTGGGGAAACGAGTTTCTATAGGCTTTGTTATTTTGCAAATGAGAAAGTTGCGCACGGTGTGCAACTAAAAAAAACGAAATAACAAAATGAGAATTACATTTACCCATGAGAACTCCTCTGCAGGATTGATAGTCAGATGCTTGCAGTCCGCTCTGAAGGAGTTTGTTGAGGAAGAAGGACTATGGTCTTCATTACAGAGTTTTCAATACATCAGCATTGATGCATTAAGGTATGCATTAGAACCTGGTGCAAGTCCGTTGAAAATATTCCATGCATTTATGTGCGTCGCGCTTTATTGCAATGAGCACGAGGACTACTTTGATGAATTGGTTGATATGTTTGGCAGCCATTTAGAAGAAAGCATTTGTGAGGAAGGGAGGCGAATCCTGAAGATTGAGAAGGACAAGAAAGATCGCAGAATGAACTTGTTGAAGTAATAATTAACTCAATTTTTCCATTCTCTTCATGACGACAAGAAATAAAACTTCCTATGGGCTGGTGGGGGGGGTATGATGTCTGCACTATCCGTTGATAAAACATAATGTCTACGAGATACGACTGATTTTACTGATATAGCAAGGTGAATCAGTTTAATCCGTATAATCATGTTGATAAAACATAATGTCAACGAGATACGACTGATTTTACTGATATAGCAAAGCGAATCAGTTTAATCTGTATAATCATGTTGATAAAACATAATGTCAACAAGATACGACTGATTTTACTGATATTGCAAAGCGAATCAGTTTAATCCGTATAATCATGTTGATAAAACATAATGTCAACGAGATACGACTGATTTTACTGATATTGCAAAGTGAATCAGTTTAATCCGTATAATCATGTTGATAAAACATAATGTCAACGAGATACGACTGGCTTTACTGATATTGCAAAGTGAATCAGTTTAATCTGTATAATC
>JAGHVC010000082.1 GCA_018064505.1 Candidatus Minthosoma caballi
GGCTCGTGCGCTTCCTGATGTCCGCGACGGATTCAAGCCTGTACATCGACGCATTCTGTTCAGCATGGATGAGAATGGCATCACATCGGACAAGCCAACACGCAAGTGTGCTCGTATCGTGGGTGATGTGCTCGGTCACCTCCACCCACATGGCGACTCGTCTGTGTATGGAGCCCTTGTTCGTCTTGCACAGCCTTGGGCAATGCGCTACTGCCTCTGCGAAGGCCAGGGTAACTTCGGCTCTGTGGATGGTGATGGTGCTGCTGCAATGCGTTATACTGAGGCTCGACTCAGTAAGATTGGCGAAGCTATGCTTCAGGATATTGAGAAGGAAACTGTAGATATGCAGGATAACTTCGACAACTCGATGAAGGAACCAACTGTGCTTCCTACTCGCATCCCTAACTTGCTGGTGAACGGCGCTACGGGTATTGCGGTGGGTATGGCAACTAATATCCCTACTCACAACTTGAGTGAGGTGATTGACGGTTGTGTGGCATTCATCGATAACCCAGAGATGACAAGCACTGACTTGATGCAGTATATCAAGGGTCCAGACTTCCCAACTGGCGGCGTGATTTGCGGTATTGACGGTGTGCGCGAAGCTTATGAGACAGGCCGCGGCAGAGTGGTGGTGCGCTCAAAGACTGACATTGAGACAGAGGACGGTCATGACAAGATTGTTGTGAACGAGATTCCTTACAATGTGAACAAGTCGGAGCTCATCAAGAAGATTGCTCAGCTGGCTGGCGAGAAGAAAGTGGAAGGAATCAGCAATGTAAATGATGAGTCGGACCGCGAAGGCATGCGTATTGTTATCGACATCAAGCGTGATGCTAACGCAAATGTTGTTCGCAATAAACTCTTCAAGATGACTGACCTTCAGACTGCATTCCCTGTGAACTGCATCGCTATCGTGGATAAGCGTCCAAAGCAGCTCACATTGCGCGACTGCATCTATCAGTTCATCAAGCATCGCCACGATGTGACTATTCGCCGCACTAAGTATGACAAGAGAAAGGCAGAGGAGCGTTCTCATTTGCTTGAGGCTCTTATCATTGCGAGCGACAATATCGACGAGGTGGTTCACATCATCCGTGCTGCTTCTGACCCACAGGAGGCTCAGCTCAAGCTCATGGAGCGTTTCGGCTTCGATGAAGTTCAGGCTAAGTTTGTGGTGGAAATGCGACTTCGTCAGCTCACAGGGCTTCAGCAGACTCAGCTTCATGCAGAGTATGATGAGCTCCAGAAGCTTATTAGCTACCTCCAGCAGATTCTCGACGATCCAGAGCTCTGCAAGAAGGTGATGAAGGACGAGTTGATAGAGGTGAAGGATAAGTTTGGCGATGAGCGCAAGACAGAGATAGATATGACTGCAAGCGAGAACTTCGACCCAGAGGCATTCTATGCTAAGGAAGAAGTGGTGGTGACAGTTAGTCATCTCGGATACATCAAGCGCACTCCGCTTGCAGAGTTCCGAACTCAGGCTCGCGGTGGCGTAGGTGCAAAGGGTGGCAGCGCTCGTGACAAGGACTTCCTTGAGCACATCTATCCTGCAAACTCACACAACACGATGATGTTCTTCACTCAGAAGGGACGCTGCTTCTGGATGAAGGTGTACAATATCCCAGCTGGCGGCAGAACAGATAAGGGACGCGCTATCCAAAATCTCCTCAACATCGATAGCGATGACAAGGTGACTGCATTCATCTGCATTGAAAACATCAATGACGCAGAATGGGTGAATAGCCACAACCTCATCTTCTGTACAAAGCAAGGTGTTATAAAGAAGACAGAGTTCGTCAACTACTCTCGTCCTCGCAACAATGGTCTTATTGCTATCAACCTCAATGAGGGTGATGAAGTAGTAGAGGTGCTCCTCACTACTGGTCACGATGAAATTGTGATTGCAAACCGCAATGGCCGTGCTATCAGATTCAATGAGAGCACTGTGCGCAACATGGGCCGTGGTGCAACGGGTGTGAAGGCAATGCGTCTGGATGATGACACTGTGGATGAAAAGGGCAATGTTGTTAAGGATGAAGTGATAGGCATGCTCGCCCTCACTAAGCCAGAAGGCTTCAATGAGGATGATGAGAACGCTGAGAATGCTTATCCAGAGATGCCAACAATACTAGTTCTCTCAGAGAAGGGTGTGGGCAAGCGCTCGACAATTGCAGAGTATCGCATCACTAACCGTAATGGTAAGGGTGTGAAGACTATCAACATCACAGATAAGACTGGTAAGCTCGTAGCCATCAAGAAGGTGATGGAGGATGAGGATATCATGATTATCAACAAGAGCGGTGTGACAATTCGCGTTGCTGTGGCTGACATCAAGACTGCTGGCCGTAACACTCAGGGCGTGAAAATCATCGATATTGCAAAGCGCAATGATGTGATAAGCTCTGTATGCGTTGTAGAGCACTATGAAGAGCCAGAAGAAGTTGAGGAACTCGACGAGAATGGCAACCCTATTGCTCCAGCAGAAGGTAATGCTGAAACAGGAAATTCTGAAACACTCGAAGGCAATGCCAACGAGCCAACTCAAGAATAATAAACCAAAATCTATAACCCTTTAAATCATTACGAAAATGAAGAAAGTATTTTTGTTAATGGCAACACTCCTCTTCGTTGGCGCAGCTAACGCACAGGACAAAGAAGCTCTGAAGGCTCAGAAAGCAGCTCAGAAGGAAGCTGAGGCTCTCGTGAAGAAGGCTAAGCAAACTTACGAGACTTCTATTGCAAATCCACAGTATGGCCGCAAGGAAACAGATTTCGCAAAGCTCGAGCCTGCAGTTTCACTCATCGAACAGGCACTTACTAATGAGTACACAAAGAATGACATGCAGACATGGAAGACTGCTGCTGACATTCAGGTTCAGTACTACACTAAGTATGAAAATGAAGCTAAGGCTGATGAAAGTGCTAGACCTAAGTTCATCGAGACAGCATCTAAATTGGTAGATTACTGTGTAAAATATGATGACCTCCTAGCTGCCAACGATAAGGCTAAGGAAGAGGAGAAGAAGCTCTATCATACTCAGTATCAGAATTTGGCAATTAACCCTTGCATCCAGCTTCTTCAGGCAGCTCAGAACTACTCAAACAGCGACGATAAGAATGACCTCGTTCTTGGTGCTAAGTATGCTGACCAGTTCCTTAACACAATGGAGAAGACTCACCTCATGTCTGACTTCTCTAACGATAACCTCGAAGACTGGAAGACTTATGCAAAGGCATTCCGTGCTCAGTCTTACTACAACATCCCTGGCACTCCAGAGGAGAAGGTGGTTGAGGTTTACACTGATTTGATGTCAACAAAGTATAAGTCTATTGCTTATCAGTCGCTTGCAAACTACTATCGTGAGAAGGATCAGGCAAAGCAGAACCTTTACCTCCAGAAGGGTGTAGATGACCTCAAGGGTAATGAGGAAGCTAAGGATCTTCGTGCAAACTTCGCTATCATCCTCATGCAGAACCAGTTCCAGGCAAAGGATTACGATAATTTCCTTAAGACTGCTGCTATCATCAAGGAGGAAATGTCTGACAATGAGAATGCTATCAATGCTTACCTCATGGAAGGTCAGATGCTTTTCGAGAATCAGAAGTACACTGATGCAGAGAAGGTATTCTTGGATGCAAGAGCAAAGTATCCAGATGAGCCAAAGGGTCTTCTCATGGCAGCTCGTTGTGCATGGATGAATGCTCAGGTAAATGGTTCAAAGAAGGCAGATATGGATCACGCTATTCAGCTCTTCAAGGATCTTGAGAAAGAGAATCCTGAAGATCCAGAACTCTGGGGTGAGTCACTCTACATTCTCTACAACAATACTCAGCAGGCAGCTCTTGCAGCTCCATACAAGAAGTATTACAAGCCAATGTAATAGTTTGAATTAGATATGATTATTTGAATCTTATTTAGTTCGCTTGTAAATGAAGATTTGAATCTTATTTAGTTCGAATTACATAAATAAAAAGAAAAGAGTACGATTTGATTCGTACTCTTTTTTTGTGTATAGATTCAAACTAGTGATAAATCGACCTCTAAGTATTTTCTTGTTTGCTAAGTTATCAGTGATTGATAGTCTTCAAAATCGATACTTAATCGATTCTTCGTCTCGTCGTCATCGTTTTACCCTTCCTACTCATCCATCAGCTTGCGGTAGCGAATACGCTTTGGCTCTTCAAGACCGAGGCGCTTAGCTTTGTTTGCTTCGTATTCAGTGTAAGAACCCTCGAAGTAGAAGATTTCACCATTACCTTCAAAAGCAAGAATGTGTGTGCAGATACGGTCGAGGAACCAACGGTCGTGGCTGATTACTACAGCACATCCGGCAAATGCTTCGAGACCTTCCTCAAGAGCGCGGAGAGTGTTTACATCGATGTCGTTAGTTGGCTCGTCGAGAAGGAGAACATTGCCTTCCTGCTTCAGTGCGATTGCAAGGTGGAGACGATTTCTCTCACCGCCAGATAGAACGCCACACTTCTTTTCTTGGTCAGCACCATTGAAGTTGAAGCGCGAGAGGTATGCTCTCACATTGATATCGTGGCCACCCATACGGATTGTTTCGTTGCCTTGGCTCACTACTTGATACACGCTCTTTTCTGCATCAATATCCTTATGCTGCTGATCAACATAGCTGAGCTTCACAGTTTCTCCCACTTCGAATGTGCCACCATCGACTGAGTCGAGTCCCATGATGAGACGGAAGAGGGTAGTCTTGCCAGCACCGTTAGGGCCGATAACACCAACGATGCCGTTAGGAGGAAGATTGAAGTTGAGGTCGCTGAAGAGCACCTTATCGCCAAACGCTTTTGCAACATGCTGTGCTTCGATAACCTTGTTGCCAAGACGAGGACCGTTAGGAATGTAGATTTCAAGCTTCTCCTCCTTCTGCTTCTGCTCTTCGTTGAGCATCTTGTCGTATGAATTCAAACGAGCCTTACCCTTAGCTTGGCGAGCCTTAGGTGCCATGCGTACCCACTCAAGCTCACGCTCCAGAGTCTTGCGGCGCTTGCTTGCAGTCTTCTCTTCCTGAGCCATACGCTTGCTTTTCTGGTCGAGCCATGAAGAGTAGTTGCCCTTCCATGGAATACCCTCACCGCGGTCAAGCTCGAGAATCCATTCAGAAACATCGTCAAGGAAGTAGCGGTCGTGGGTTACTGCTATTACAGTGCCTTCATACTGCTGCAAGTGCTGCTCAAGCCAGTCGATGGATTCTGCATCGAGGTGGTTAGTAGGCTCATCGAGGAGCAACACATCGGGTTTCTGAAGCAAAAGACGGCAAAGAGCAACACGGCGCCTTTCACCACCAGAGAGATTCTCAACGCTCCAGTCAGCAGGAGGGCATTTCAGAGCATCCATTGCGCGCTCAAGCTTAGAATCCATATTCCAAGCATCAGTAGAATCTATAATGTCTTGAAGTTCAGCTTGTCTGTTCATGAGTTTCTCCATCTTGTCAGGATCCTCATAGTATTCAGGCAATCCAAACTTCTCATTAATTTCGTCATATTCTGCCAATGCGTCATAAACATACTGAACACCTTCCATCACATTCTCCTTCACAGTCTTAGCTTCGTTGAGCGGTGGATCCTGTGGAAGGTATCCGACAGTATATCCAGGGCTCCACACCACTTCACCTTGGAATTGAGTGTCGAGACCAGCAATAATCTTCATCAGAGTAGATTTACCCGCACCATTCAAACCGATGATGCCGATTTTAGCTCCATAGAAGAAACTGAGGTAAATGTTCTTAAGCACTTGTTTCTGATTCTGCTGAATGGTTTTGCTTACGCCAACCATAGAGAAAATCACTTTCTTGTCATCAACTGTTGCCATTATTAGTATTTTGGTCTTATTATTTAGTTTTTTATTCTTTATTTTTCCGTTTGTATGAGAGCAATCGCTTTCGCTTAGGAAACTATCGGTAGTTATCGCTTCGCTAGGGGGAGTTAACGGACTATACCATAGGACGAATCCTGTCAGCCATTGTCATTAGAGCGATGTCGTACTTCAGAGGATCTTCAGCATCCCACGATTTGAAGATGTTTGTCAGTTCCTCACACGCATTCCATGTAGGGCGCTTATTCTTCAGCAGAGATTGAGTCAGCTGCAGCACATGTGTGTCCATCACAGCATAGAGGTCGTTCTGCGGACGAGACTTCCAAATGTTGAGGTCGGGTGACGCATGACGGGTCATCCAACGCACAAACATACACACTCTCTTGCAAGCGCTCTTATCCATAGTGCCAATCTTCGCATCCTGCAACCATGTGCAAATCTCCCTCACAGCCTCCTTCGTCGTTTTACCCTCCAGCGCTTCCTCCATCGTGTTGAATCCCTTCAATGCCTCTCGCAGCTTTCTGCACACAGCCTTGAAAGTATCAACATTAAGAGTGCGATACACACATCCGTTCTTAGCGTCAGCATAGCTTTCTTCAAATCTCCCCGACATGATAAACTCTGCAGGGTGCCACTTCATTTCGTCGCGAAGCATGTGCAAGGCAGTAGGGCAGATAACCTTTCTGCTTCCCCACGAAATCATTGCAACGAGCAACGCACCAAGCTCTATGTCGAGCTGATTATCAGTGTGCTCCATCAGCTGATACACTGTGCCGCAAGGGTCGTTCTGCTTGAATCTCTCAATGTTAAACTCCTCTGCGTAGTATGCATCGAGCACTTCCTTCGTAACAAGTGTCATCGCAGCTTATTCGTTGCTAAGGTCATTGAGCCAGTCACTTGACGAAGCATCGCTTGGCATTCGCCAGTCGCCACGAGGGCTAAGGCTCACGCTACCCACCTTAGGGCCATCAGGCAAACAGCTGCGCTTGAATTGCTGAGTAAAGAATCGGCGGCAGAAAGTAGTGAGCCATTTCTTTATTGTATCCTCGTCATAGCTGCCCACTTCCATTCCGTTTTCAGGAATCTCATCATAAGTCTGCTTGATAAACGCTTTCTCTGCAAGGTAGAAAATCTTTGCAGGGCGGAAACCATTTCTCAGGAAATTAAAGAGGAAGAAATCGTGCAACTCGTATGGGCCAACCAAGTCCTCAGTCTTCTGCTTGATGTTGCCATTCTCATCAGCAGGAATAAGCTCAGGGCTGATAGGAGTGTCAATGATGTCGAGAAGAGTAGCCTTCGACTCCTCGTCAACGCTTGTCATTGCCACCCACTTGACGAGATACTTCACCAAAGTCTTTGGAATAGAGCAGTTCACTCCATAGTTCGACATGTGGTCAGCATTGTATGTTGCCCATCCCAAAGCCAGCTCGCTCAAGTCGCCAGTGCCCACAACAAATCCCCCCATCTGATTAGCCACATCCATCAATATCTGAGTGCGCTCACGAGCCTGTCCGTTCTCATAAGTCACATCATGCACATCCATATCGTGCTCAATATCTTTGAAGTGCTGAATACAAGCATCCTTGATGCTAATCTCTTTCATTGTGATACCGAGTGAGCGCATCAAGTTGAGCGAGTTATTGTATGTTCTGTCAGTAGTTCCGAATCCAGGCATAGTCACACCCACGATATCCTTGCGGCTTCTGCCCAGTTTGTCCATCGTCTTCACGCACACAAGCAGAGCAAGAGTAGAATCCAAGCCTCCGCTAATGCCCAGCACAGCAGTCTTTGCATTAGTGTGTACGATACGCTTAGCCAATCCCTCCACCTGAATAGCGAAAATCTCCTCGCAGCGCTCAGTCAGCGCATTGCCACCAGGCACAAATGGATGCGGATTCACCCATCTTGTCAGTTCAAATTCGTATGCAGGATTGACGGTGAGACACTGAATCTCCGTCTTGTCTATAGCATTTATCTGTCTCGTATTCTCAGTGAACGAAGTGTTCACTCTTCTCTCCGTAAGAAGCTTCTCCGTGTCAATCTCGCTGATGACGAGCTGCTCTTGCAATGAGAATCTCTCGCTTCGAGCCAGCAGAGTGCCATTCTCATAAATGAGCGCATTGCCAGCAAACACCACATCCTGAGTTGACTCTCCGAATCCGCATGATGAGTAAACATAGCCAGCAAGGCAGCGAGAAGATTGCTGCGAGATAAGGCTGAGCAGATACTGGTGCTTGCAGATGAGCTCATTTGTGGCAGAAAGATTGAAGATGATCTCCGCACCTTTCAGCGCAAGCATAGAGCTTGGAGGAATAGGAGCCCAAAGATCTTCGCACAGCTCAATGCCGAACGAAGTCTTCTGAGTGCGGAAAATCAAGTTAGTGCCCATTGGCACAGTTTGTCCGCACAGATAGATGTTTGTAGTGCCTTGCAGGGTAGCAGCAGAAGCAAACCAGCGCTGCTCATAAAACTCCTTATAGTTAGGCAGATAAGTCTTTGGCACCACGCCCAGCACCTTTCCGCCTTGCACCACAACAGCGCAGTTCATCAGCAATCCGCCCACCATCACAGGCATTCCTACAATGCTGATAATGCTGAGCGAACGAGTGAAATCCATAAGCTTGAACAAGCTTTCTTCACACTGTTCCAGCAGCAGTTGCTGAGCAAAGAGGTCGCCACATGTGTAGCTGCTGATGCTCAGTTCTGGGAAGCAGATAATCTCCACGCCCTTACCCTCTGCCTGGATGATAAGGCTTTCTATTTGCTGAATGTTGTATGAGCAATCAGCCACTTTAAGCGATGGTATGGCCGAAGCCACTTTCACAAATCCGTAGTTCAAAACGATATAGTGTTTTTATGTTTATATTCTGTCACTTTACTTCCATCTGCACAGAAGCGCCGCTCTTAAGTCCCTTGCCCTTGATGTCAACAATAGTTTTGCCACCCTTGCCGTTGCTTTGAATGCCAACCACAAGCTGACCGTGGAAAGCCTTCATCGATGGCTGAGTGAACACTTCGGTAGATGTAGCGTCGCCGTTGCACATGCCCTTGAACTCAGCAGCACCCTTCACGCTCACATTGATGAGATTGTCAGCATCTGGCACAAGGTTGCCATCTTTGTCCACGATGCTCACAGTGATGAAAGTCATGTCATTTCCATCAGCCGAGAGCGTCTTTATGTCGTTGCCAAGATCACCGCTCACTTTGATGCCGTGAGGTGCTCCTGCAGTCTTAACCGTTTCAGTTCCAGCCTCCTTGCCATCAGCATCATAAACCACTACTTTAATCTCACCTGGCTCATACTTCACATTGTTCCAGCGCAAGCGATAGCGGTCGAGAGCAGGGTCGTTGATGTCAGAAATCTTGCCATCCTTGCCTGCGCCGCTCTTCACCTCAGTGCGCTTGCTAATCTTTCCTTGGCTCTTGCCATTCACGAAAAGCTCAGCAGTAGGGTAGTTGGTGTAGCAATACACAGGAGTGACCTCTCCCTCTCTTCCAGGGAAAGTCCAGTGTGGCAAAAGGTGGATAGTCTTATTCTCCTTATTCCATTTTGAGCGGTAGAGATAGTATCTGTCCTTTGGCAGTCCAGCAAGGTCGAAGATGCCGAAGTAAGATGAGCGGCTTGGCCAATACTCGTCGTATGGAGTAGGCTCACCCAGATAGTCGAATCCCGTCCACACAAACTCGCCAATCACCCAGTCGTTGTCGTCCTGCAGCATCCAGTCCTCTTCTGGAATATTGCTCCACCAGCACGCTTCAGTGTCATAGCTTGAGCATTGCCCGTCGTTGTATGCTTTGCCGTCAGCACGCACCACAGGGAACTTATACACACCGCGAGAAGAAACAGTAGAAGCCGTTTCGCTGCCGAGAATGTATCCATGTCCCAGTCCGTTGAGAGCCTTGTTGTAGAGGTGAGTGCGGTAGTTCATGCCAGGCACTTCTGCCACCTGAGCAAAACCGCTCTTCATGGCAGCCTCAATCTTGTCCATGCCGTTTGTCACAGGGCGAGTGTTGTCATACTTATGCACCACATCCTGCAAGTGGCGCAGAATCCTCGCACCCTCAGCCGAGCCTTGCTCTGGAATCTCGTTGCCCACGCTCCACATCACAATGCTTGGGTGCAAGCGGTTGGCGCGTACAAGGTTTTCTATGTCGCGGTCGCTCCATTCCTTGAAAAATCGAGCATATCCATTCTTGCATTTCTTATATATCCACATGTCGAAGCTCTCAGCCATCACCATCATGCCGAGAGAGTCGCACACATCCATCTGCAGCTGGCTTGGCATATTGTGAGCAGTGCGAATAGCATCGCATCCCATAGACTTCAGCAGTTCCACTTGTCTCACGAGAGCAGCCTTGTTCACAGCAGCGCCAAGCATGCCGAGGTCGTGGTGAAGGCACACGCCCTTTATCTTGCGAGTTTCGCCATTCAGCTGAAAACCACCCTCAGCAGAGCACTTCACGGTGCGGAAGCCAATCTTCTTAGTCTGCTGGTCAATCAGCTCTCCTGGCTTTCCGTCCTTTAGCTCGTAGAGCGAAACAGTGAGGTCGTACATCGCAGGTATCTCGGGAGTCCAGAGCTTCACACCAGCAAACGCAGAGGTGCTTACCGACTTGCCATCTTTCACCTCATTGTATATCTTCCTCTCGGCAATGCTGCTCACAGCTATCTTATACTCCACAACGAGCGGCTTATCATCTGCGCCCACCACCGAAGCCTTGAATTCCACCACAGGTGTTCCCTGATTCAGGGCAATGGTGTTAGCCTCGATGCTCCATTCCTCAATTGCAGTTTTCTTTGTAGTGATGAGTTTCACAGGACGATAGAGTCCTGCGCCAGGATACCAGCGAGAGCTCTCCTCCACATTCTGAAGATGCACAGCAATAGTCTGCTTAGCCGAAGACTTGCTCAAGTATGGCGTGATGTCAATGTTGAAAGCGCTGTAGCCATATTTCCACTCGCCCGCCTTTTGTCCATTCACATACACATCTGGCTCAGCCATTGCTCCGTCAAAATTGAGGATAGCTCGCTCCGTATCAGGGTTGATATCCACCGTCGTGCGATACCATCCGCTGCCAATCCATGGCAGAGAGCCCGAGCGCCCCGTCTTCTCCGTAGCCTCTTTCTCTCCGTTCTGTTCGATAGCGACAGTCTGCTTGTCAATCTCCTTGTCGAATGGTCCGCTGATAGCCCAGTCATGAGGCACGCTCACGCTCAGCCACTTCCTGTCGTCGTAGTTAGTCTGTGCAGGAGCAGCAGCATCCAATCCCTCGCCTCGAGAGAATTTCCATCCCTGGCTGAGAGTCACCTCCTGACGCTGAGCCATCACAGCCAGCGAGCAAGACAATGTTATAGCCGCAAAGCTAATCTTCCTGAGTTTTCCGATACTCATCATCTACTTCTTATTCAGTTTGTTTAGTTGTTACTACCAGAGCTTCTCCACCTCTTCGTCTTCGAGGAAAATGTCGCGCTCCTTTGAGGCTACAGAGCCGCCACCGCCACCAATTCCTATTCCGATGCTGTCGCCGCCTGAGCCGCAAATCATTTCGTTCTCTTTAATCAGTACTCGTCGAGGTTGGCATAGTTGAGGTAATAGGCTTTGCCGTCGCCGTAAAGCTGGTATGTCTTGGCGCCGATGTGATATGCACATTCGGCGTTGCCGGTACGCACGCCGTCAGCAAACTGTGAGTTCCATGAGCCGAACATATCTGTGGTGAGCGCTACAGCATTTTGGGCAGCGGGGGTCGGAGCGACGGGGGCTCCGTTCTCAGGCGCAATGATGCCGAGCTGAAGGCTGGTGACGGTAGCGTTGGCCGCGTTGTGCCACTTGACGATTTTTGCCTGCATTTTCATTGGACACATCGCTACCATGAACAGAATCACCGCAGCAAAAGAGAAAGTTTTTCTTAATTGTTTCATATTGTTGAGATTATATATTTTTTCGTTGGGTTGTGAACTTTTTGCTTCGCAAAAATACGGATTATTTTTGAAATGACAAACTTTTTCCTGATTTTTTTGATGTGTTATTTGATATTGCTGTTTTTCTTTCAAAAAGAAGGTGTTACGGAAGGTTCCTGAGAACCAAAAAACAGCATGGCATTGCATGATGGTTTGGCGAGGAGGGGGAGGAGGTCGAAAAAATGTTATTATGTTATTATGTTATTTTGTAATTACTGCCTCTCTGTTTTTTTATTCTATATACTTACATGTAGTCTAATAGATATAAAATATATTTTTTATTATATATATAAAGGGGGAGCGAGGAAACAACAAAACAATAAAATAACAAAATAACAAAACAAGGAGGCTTTTATGACTTTGGCAAAAATTGCCAAACATATTGAAAAAATCCTTGACTCCCCCTTTTTCATATATTAACTTTGTACTTGCATTTCGGAGCGAACGAGCATTGTGTTTGCAATCGTCTCCTTTATGCAGCACTTACTAGGCGTGAGTAGCCGTTCATATACGGCTAACGAACCGCTTCGTATAAGGTGTACGAACCGTTTCACACAGGGCGTGAGAAATAGCAACAGACCCTCCCCCTTGCCCCTCTACGAGGCCCGTCCTCGTGATGACTCACTTCGGTCGCTTCCTAAACCGTGACATTTAGTCACGCTTTTTAACGGTCGCTACCCTTTCAAGGAGGGGAGTTGTTACCAGAAGGTGGGTATGGCTAACTCTTAAATCTTAACAATTCCCCATCCTGTCCGCATGGCAAGTGGTTTTTTCCGCACATTTTTTTGTGTGTTATTGAGAAACTTTGTATCTTTGCAAATATTCCTCAAGGAGGAAGGACTTTAAGCTAATTAATTTTCTAAACAAAACCTATTCAACTACTTAAAAATCATGAAAAGACTATTCACCTTAATGCTGATGTGCACCATGTTTTTCACGATGCTGAATGCTCAGGAAAACTTTGTGTCGGGGGGGCGCACTCGCTCCATGATTGTGTATGCTCCTAAGAATCTGGCTAAGAATCGTCCGCTGCTTATCTCTATGCATGGATACAATCAGGATGCTGGCTATCAGAGCGGTCAGGCTAACTATCAAGCTGTGGCTGACACTGCCAAGTTTGTGGTGGTGTATCCTAACGGCGAAGGCAGGTCGTGGGACTTGGGTGGAAACAAGGACATCAACTTCATCCTCGACATCATCGATGAGATGTATAACAGATACCATATAGACAAGAGCCGTGTGTATTTGAGCGGCTTCTCGATGGGCGGCATGATGACTTACTATGCGGCTACGAAGATTGCTGACAAGATTGCTGCTTTTGCTCCTGTGAGCGGCTACAATATGGGCGGTCCTAACACCAACAGCTCGCGTCCGATTCCTATCATTCATGTGCATGGCACTGGCGACGATGTGTGCTCTTACTCTCCTGTGCAGAGCCATCTCGATGCATGGGTGAAACGCAATAAGTGCGATGCTACTCCGCTGGTTATCAATCCATACCCTAAGGGTACTTCATCCACTGCTACAATGTATCGCTACCGCAACGGACTGGAAGGCGTGGAGGTGGCTCACCTCAAATTGCCAGGCAAGGGACACTGGCACAGCAACGACCCAGCTTTTGCCATGACGAATGTGGAGGTGTGGAATTTCTGCAAGCGATTCTCTTTGCTTTCGGGTCCTGAGATGCAGGCTGCGGTGCCTGAGAATGGCTCGTTCGACATGATGAGCGACAAGAATCGCGAGTTTGTCATCACATTCGACAAGGGAGTGCTTTGCAGCTCTGTGAAGGCTACGCTGGTGATGGGCACAAGCAAGACTGTTCTTGACCTTGCAGAAGAAGGCGAGAGCAAGACGCTCACTTTTTCTCTGCCTGAAGGAACATCGCTCGAAGATGGCACTTACACGCTGAAGATCACTGGCATTGAGAGTGCCGACGGCGGTACAAGCGGCGAGGTGGATTTGACTTACACCTACGGCGTCGAGGAAGTGGGCGAGGTTCTTAATGTGGACACGATTCTGATGCAGGACTGGTATTCGCAGATGGATGTTGTGGGCGAGGGCATTCCAAAGGGATGGTACAGAGTGAACACTCGCGACGGTGGCAAGGATGAGCAGAAGTCGGGAGCGGCTAACACTGGCGGTGCTCGACTGAAGTATTTCGAGAAGGGCGGCGACTTCGACGCAGGATTCTATCTCTCTGCCCGCGACTATGACAAGGTGGATTTCACATACGGCAAATACTCAGGCAATTACTTCACGCCGAAGAAGGGCAAGTATATCCTCTCGTTCAATTCCGTCTATTGGAACACAGGTGCAATGAACGACAAGAACACTTTCTCTGTGGCTATCGTGAATAGCAGCACCAGCGAGGCTGTGTGCTCTGCTCCAAGCCTTCTGCCTGAGGGATGCATGGACGAGAAGAGCGACCGCATGGTGACTGGCTCGCAGCATCATGAGATTGAGGTTAACATCCCATCCACAGCCCGCTACCTCTTGCAGTTTTCTATGGCATCGGGATGGAACGCAGTCATCATCAGCGAGCCTATGATCACTACTTGCCCAAGCTCTGCTGACAGATATAAGGGTGGATTCCTTCGCACGCTTGCAGAGGCTAAGGCAATGAGCGTTGCTGCCGAGCAGGCTGGCGCGCAAGGCTATGAGGATAAGATTGAGGCTCTTAATCAGGCCATCAAGGAATATGAGTCGTTTGCTTCTATCTCTCCTTCGGAGTATGTGGCTGCTACTGATGCTCTCAAATCGGCTATGAAGCCTGTTGAGCCTGTTGCCATTGCCGCAGTGAAGCAGTCAGCCGTTTCTGCTAACACTTACGACCTTATGGGACGCCTCGTGACAGGCAATCTTCGCACGGGTATCTATATTCGAAATGGAAAGAAGATATTTGTGAAGTAAATAACGACAACGAAGATAAGACTATGAAACTAATCGGAAGAATTTGCTTTGTTTCTGCATTGATCATGATGCTACCCCCATCGATGGCTAATGCTCAGAAGAAGAATGTTGTGCTGCACTATGACTTCATGAGAAACATGCAAGTGGCTGATTTCCGCATCTACAACATCTGTATTGCGGATAAGGAACTCAAGAAGCTTGTGAGCATGAAACCTCTATAAACAAAAAAAGCCTCGCAATTGCGAAGCTTTTTTGGGGTGGAGGGTCGGGCTCGAACCGACGACATTCAGAACCACAATCTGACGCTCTAACCAACTGAACTACATCCACCATGTATGCTATCCTTTCGTTTAGCGAGTGCAAAGGTAGGGAGTTTTTTGATAACAACCAAAAAAAATGCAAGGAATTTTCACTTATGACGGAAAATTCCTTGCATTTGTACATTTTATATTACTTGTAGAACTCCTTTTTGCCTGCTGAAAGGGTGTTCTTCATCAATGAACAGATGGTCATTGGTCCTACACCGCCTGGCACTGGAGTGATGTATGAGCAGAGTGGAGCAACCTCGTCAAACTTCACATCGCCATTGAGACGGAAGCCTGTCTTGCGTGTTGCGTCTGGCACTCTTGTTGTGCCCACATCGATGATCACGGCCCCCTTCTTCACCATATCTGCAGTGACAAAGTTTGGCTGTCCGAGAGCTGCGATGATGATGTCTGCTTCGCGGCAAATCTCCTTGATGTTCTCCGAGTGGCTGTGGAGCACTGTGACTGTTGCATCGCCAGGGGTGCGCTTCTGCATCATAAGCTGAGCCATTGGCTTGCCGACGATGTTGCTGCGTCCGAGAACCACGCAACGCTTGCCCTTTGTCTCGATATTGTAGCGAGCAGGAAGATCCATGATGCCGTTAGGAGTGGCGGAAATGTAGCATGGAAGACCGATGCTCATGCGGCCAACATTGATAGGGTGGAAGCCGTCCACATCCTTCTTGTAGTCGATTGCCTCAATCACTTTCTGCTCAGAGATGTGCTTTGGCAATGGGAGCTGCACGATGAAGCCATCAACATCGGCATCCTTGTTGAGCTTGTCCACCTGCTCGAGGAGGAACTCTTCAGTGATGTCGTCCTCGAAACGAAGCAATGTTGATTTGAATCCGCATGCTTCGCAAGCAAGCACTTTGTTCTTTACATAAGTCTCGCTGCCGCCATCGTGGCCAACGAGAATTGCAGCGAGGTGAGGGCGCTTTCCGCCAGCCTCAACAATCTGCTTTACTTCTTCTGCTATCTCAGCCTTGATGGCTGCTGCAGTTGCTTTTCCGTCAATTAGTGTCATAATGGCCCCCCTGCCCTTGGTGAGCTGCCATCCGGTATGGGGGAGGATGGCTTATTTTGTGTTATTCCCCGAAAGCAAACATCCGTGCTTGAATATGTTCCGAATGGCTGCCCCCCTCGGGGGTTAGGGGGCTTTTTATTATCTACGCATTCTCTGCATCTGCTTCATTGCCTGAGCCATCTTAGGGCTAGTCATCTGGTGCATCATCTTGCGCATCTGCTCAAACTGCTTTGTGACGCGGTTTACCTCGTCGATGCTGTTGCCCGAGCCCTTGGCTATGCGCATCTTGCGCGACATGTTGATGCATTCAGGGTGCTCACGCTCGTATGGAGTCATTGAGCCAATCATAGCCTCTACCGACTTGAAGGCGTTGTCGTCGATGTCAATATCCTTGATAGCCTTGCCAACGCCAGGAATCATTGAAGCGAGATCCTTGATGTTGCCCATCTTCTTGATCTGCTCAATCTGGCCGAGAAAGTCGTTGTAGTCAAACTTGTTCTTTGCAATCTTCTGCTGCAAGCGCTTTGCCTCTTTCTCGTCGAATTGCTGCTGGGCTCTTTCTACGAAGCTGACGATGTCGCCCATGCCGAGGATGCGGTCTGCCATGCGGGAAGGGTGGAACACATCGAGGGCTTCCATCTTCTCGCCAGTACCGACGAACTTGATTGGCTTAGTCACTACTGTGCGGATAGAGAGAGCAGCACCGCCACGAGTGTCGCCATCGAGCTTGGTGAGGATGACGCCGTCAATCTCAAGACGCTCGTTGAATGTCTTTGCTGTGTTGACTGCATCCTGACCTGTCATGGCATCCACAACAAGGAGAGTCTCGTCTGGATTCACGGCTGCCTTAATCTGCTCAATCTGAATCATCAGCTCTTCGTCGATTGACTGGCGACCTGCAGTATCGACGATGACTACATCGTAGCCCTTCTGCTTTGCCTCAACGATGGCATTCTTTGCAACTGCTATAGGGTCGGTAGCACCTGGCTCGAGGTAGCAAGGAACTTGCACCTGCTCTGCCAGCACGCGCAGCTGCTCCATAGCGGCTGGACGGAATGTGTCGCAGGCTGCAAGGAGTGGCTTCTTGTGGTTCTGTGTCTTGAGACGAAGAGCGAGTTTGCCCGACATGGTAGTTTTACCTGCACCATTGAGACCAGCCATGAGGATGACTGTAGGAGCTCCTGGGCGACCAGCAAGGTTGAGCTCAGTTGCTTCGCCACCCATGAGGTCGGCAAGTTCGTCGTGAACAATCTTCACCATCAGCTGTCCTGGCTTCACAGATGTGAGCACATCCATGCCGAGGGCCTTCTGCTTCACTGTGTCGGTGAATGATTTTGCTACTTTATAGTTTACATCGGCCTCGAGGAGAGCTTTGCGCACATCCTTCAGGGTCTCTGCCACATTGATTTCGGTGATTTTACCTTCACCCTTCAGTATTTTGAACGACCTTTCGAGGCGTTCGGAGAGGTTTTCAAACATATCTTATTATTTCTTTATTCCTTTGTAAATGATATAGCCTAATGCGCAAGCTACAAGAGCGATTGCTGCATATCCAATGATGTGGCTATAGTGTGAGATTGTTGCAATGAGCTCATCCTTTGGCATTGTGCTGTGGAATGCATAGCCTATGGCAACGAGTATTCCGTTCCAGATGGCTGCTCCGAGGCTGGTGTAAAGTATGAACGGCAAGATGTTCATCTTTGCAAGTCCTGCAGGGATGCTTATAAGCTGTCGTATTGCAGGTATCATGCGGCCAATGAGCGTGCTTATTGCTCCATGCTTGTCGAAGTATGCTTCTGCTTTCCCTACCTTTTCTGCGTCGATGAGGCACATGTGGCCAAAGCGTGAATTTGCAAAGCTATACACGATAGGGCGGCCGAGGAAGTATGCAAGTGCGTAGTTGATTAATGCACCCATCAGAGCACCCAATGTGCCGCAAATGATAATCATAAGGATGGACATTTCTCCGCTTTCTGCAGCCATGTATGCTGCTGGAATCATCACCACCTCTGAAGGGAATGGGATGAATGAGCTCTCGATTGTCATGAACAGGATTATCCATCCGTAATTCAAGTTGTCAAGCGCTCCTTGTGTGAGATTGAGAATAAATTCTTCCATAATGGGTGCAAAGGTACGGAATTTAATTTATAATTCTTTCAAGAAAGCGAAATAAATTTCGATTACATAAAATTCGGAATCCATAAATAGTGTTTTCTGCTACATCTGGCTTCCGATAATGGGTAAAAAATTGCGCATTTTTGCCATTTGGTGACCAAATTCAAAAAAAAACACGATTTGTTTGGTGTATTCAGCAAAAACATCTAACTTTGCACTCGCTTTTGAATATGAGCAAAGAATAATATGGGTAAGTCCTGTACGGCCAGCTCCCTGTGAATCCTCCAGGGCTTGACCGCAGCAAAGGCAACAGGTTGTAGCGGCGCGATGCAGATAGCTTACCCACCCGCCTCTTTAGCTCAGTTGGCCAGAGCACGTGATTTGTAATCTCGGGGTCGTTGGTTCGAATCCGACAAGAGGCTCGAAAGAGAAAAGAGTGAGGAACATGGTTCTTCACTCTTTTTTTGTTTTCCTATCTTACTCCAATTTCCAAAGCCCAGCTCACTCCGATATAATACTTATCTCCTTGCTTGCCAGAGTAATAGAGGGCGTAGCCTTTGTCTGTTTCCACGATGCTGCTTCTGTAGAAATTCTCGTCCCAGCATCCTCGGCGAGGGTAGAGCATGATCTTTGGCGTGGTCCATTCGGTGTTGTCAATAGATTCTGAATAGAAAAGAGGCCATTGGGTAGATGTGCTTGTGCCTTTAGCCATCATCACCATTCTGTACTTTCCCTTCGAGTGGATGATGTCCATATGCCAAGGGGTGTATGTCGTTCCGTTGTCGTTGTATTCCAGCTTGATGTCTCTCACCAACTTCCAGTCGTCACCCTTTTCGCTCTCGTAATATTCTATTGCTTTCTTGCGAGAGTTTACAACCCAAATGAGATACTTGCTGCCGTCGTGCATCACCGTAGGGCAGAGATAGAGGGCGCAATTCTTCTGGTTGGATGACAGGAGCTGTTCTTTGTTACTCCAATCCACGCCGTTGTTGCTAGTCATTCTGTAAATAATCTCCGTTTGATTCACTTCGTCTGCGTATCTAAACCATAGCTCGAGAAGATTTGTGGTACTGTTATATACCAGGTGAGGGTCGGAGTTGTATTTCTTCAGTTTGTCCTCTGGCTCGTCAAGAGGGTTGTTGGGAATGTTTTTCCAGTGTATGCCGTCTTCCGAATATGCCACGCAAGGATTTTCAAACTGCGTTTTCCCCTTTGGATAAGGAGTGTAAGACATCCAGTATTTGTGCTCGAAGAGCCCTTCTTCGAAATACAGTACCTTTGGATGGGTGTTTTGGTTTGACTGCTTGTAGTTTATTAGTTTCAGCACATTCTCCGTATTCTTGAACGAGTTGTTGTATTCTTCCTCAATTGCGGAATTGTAGAACAGCTCCTCATCACAGCTTTGCAAAAAGAAAGCCATGAACAGCAGAAACATGAAAGAAGATAGGAAACGATGCATATTGATGATTACGGAGTGTGGAATTAAATTTCGACAAAGGTATGCATTCTTGCAATACATTCCAAATTATGGCATCATTTTTTTTAAGGCCATAGGGGGGTGCATGCAAGATGTTATTCGTTGCTTGAACAAAAAGTGGGGAAGTGAGCTGTAAAAATAAGGTGTGAATGGTTGTTTTCTTTGTATAAATATTGTGTGAGTCAGCAATTATTCGTAATTTTGCACTCGTTTTGCATGTGCATGTGTGCATGTATTATAATTATTTGAAATAATATCAAAATCAAAATATATGAACATAAGTTACAAATGGCTTAAGGAATATGTTGACTTCGACATGAGTGCTGAGGAAGTGGGAAAAGCGCTTACCAGCATGGGACTCGAGGTTGAAGCTGTGGAAGAGGTGCAGAGCATCAAGGGCGGACTGGAAGGTCTCGTGGTTGGTGAAGTGCTCACTTGTGAGGTGCACCCAAACAGCGACCACATGCATGTTACTACTGTGGACGAGGGCAATGGAGAGGTGGAGCAGATTGTCTGCGGCGCTCCTAATGTTGCTGCTGGTCAGAAGGTGATTGTGGCTCAGCTGGGTTGCAAGCTCTATGATGGCGACAAGGAATTCACCATCAAGAAGAGCAAGCTTCGCGGCATTGAGAGCAATGGCATGATTTGCGCTGAGGATGAGATTGGCATTGGCACATCTCATGACGGCATCATCGTGCTTCCTGCTGACGCTGTTGTAGGCACTCCTGCTGCTGAGTACTACGGATTGGAGAGCGACCATGTGATTGAGGTCGATATTACTCCTAACCATAGCGACGCTACATCTCACTGGGGCGTGGCTCGCGACTTCTACGCTTACTTGAAGCAGAATGGCTATGAGACATCGCTTCATCGTCCAAGCGACGAGGCATTCAAGGTGGACAGCAACGACTTGAACATCGATGTTGAGGTTGAGGCTCAGGAGGCTTGTCCTCGCTACTGTGCCGTTACAGTGAATAACTGTGAGGTGAAGGAGAGTCCAAAGTGGTTGAAGGAGAAGCTGACTACTATCGGCCTTCGTCCAATCAACAACATCGTGGACATCACAAACTACATCATGATGGCTTACGGCCAGCCACTCCATTGCTTTGACGCAGACATGGTGAAGGGCAACAAAGTTGTGGTAAAGGCAATGCCAGAAGGCACTCCATTCGTCACTCTCGATGGTGAGGAGCACAAGCTCAGCGAGCGTGACTTGGCAATCTGCAATGCAGAAGAGCCAATGTGTATCGCTGGTGTGTTTGGCGGCAAGGGCAGTGGCACATACGAGACAACTAAGAATGTGCTCTTCGAATCTGCTTACTTCAACCCAACATGGATTCGTAAGTCAGCTCGTCGTCATGCTCTTCAGACAGATGCATCGTTCCGTTTCGAGCGCGGCATCGACCCAGCTGGTCTGATCTACGCTATCAAGCAGGCAGCACTTCTTGCTAAGGAATTGGCTGGTGGCGAAATCGCAATGGAGATTAAGGACATCAAGAACGATCAGCTTCCACAGAACGCTATCATCGATGTAGAATACAAGTATGTTGCCGACCTCATTGGCAAGGCAATCCCTGTTGAGACACAACAGAGCATCCTCGTAAGCCTCGGTTTCCAGATTCTTGAAAGCAACGATGAGATGATGAAGGTGCAGGCTCCTGCATTCCGTGTAGATGTTAAGAAGCCTTGCGATGTGGTGGAGGAGATTCTCCGCATTTATGGCTACAACAATATTGAGATTCCTTCACAGGTTAAATCTTCGCTCACAACTAAGGGTGAGCTCGACAAGAGCAACAAGCTTCAGAACCTCATTGCAGAGCAGCTTGTAGGCTGTGGCTTCCACGAGATACTCAACAACTCGCTCACAAAGACTTCATACTATGATGACTGCGAGACATTCAAGTCTGAGAATCTTGTTCGTCTTATGAACCCACTCAGCCAGGATCTTGGCGTACTTCGCCAGACAATGCTCTTTGGCGGTCTTGAGTGCATAGCTCACAACAGCAATCGCAAGATGCCTGACTTGAAGTTCTTCGAGTTTGGCAACTGCTACTACTTCGCTCCTGAGAAGCACACAGACAATGTGGACGAGAACGGTGAGCCATTGAAGGCAAGCGCAGAGGCATCAAAGAAGATTCTTGCTGCTTACTCAGAGGATTATCACCTCGCTCTCTGGCAGACAGGCAAGCGTGTGAACGGCAACTGGGCTCACGCTGACGAGGAAAGCTCTGTGTATGAGATGAAGGCTTATGTGCTCAACATCCTCACTCGTCTTGGTGTTCCATTTGGCGCACTCGTGTTTGGCGAGGAGAAAAACGATGCTATGAGCATTGCTACAACTATCAGCCAGCGTGGCGGAAAGAAGATTGCAGAATATGGTATCGTAAGCAAGAAGCAAGCTCATAAGCTTGATGTAGAAGCTCCTGTATTCTATGCCGACATCAACTGGACAAATCTCATGAAGCTCATCAAGAAGAGCACAGTGAAGTACTATGACTTGTCTAAGTTCCCTGCTGTGAGCCGTGACCTTGCTCTGCTTCTCGATAAGGAAGTTCAGTTTGCTCAGGTTGAGGCTGCTGCTTATCAGGCAGAGAAGAAGCTCCTCAAGGAGGTTAAGCTCTTCGATGTTTATGAAGGCAAGAACCTTGAAGAGGGCAAGAAGTCATACGCAGTAAACTTCACTCTCCAGAGCGAGGAGAAGACTCTCAACGATAAGGCAATCGAAGCTGTGATGCAGAAGATTGAACAGAATATCTGCAAGGCTACTGGAGCTACTGTGAGAGGAAAGTGATAAGAAATGAAAAGTGAATAGTGAAAAGTGAAGAATTGTGTTTGCTTTTTGCTGTTCACATTCCAATAGAATAA
>JAGHVC010000200.1 GCA_018064505.1 Candidatus Minthosoma caballi
TATTGCTATCACGAATAGAGAATTTCCTCTTCAGATTAGGGAAAATGGTATTGCAGATGTAGGATAGAGGGAGTATCTTTGCAGCAGAAAAAGAAAACATCCCCGATGGGAGTGGCGATGACAATTCGCTTCGCTACGATGAATTAGAAACTTTATAATTAATATATTTATTCACTCTAAAAACAATTAAGATTATGACACGCAATACTTTTATGAAGGCTTTAGTTTTGGCAATGGTAGTTTTGATGGCTAATGTGAATGCAAATGCGCAGGGCAGGGCTATGCGAGAGATGCATTTTGGCAATGGTAATATGAGAATGGAGAGAGTAGCTGATGCTCCTCGTCACAATGATCGCCATGAAGTAGGTAGGGGTTATGCTGGTCGTGCTGAACGCCACATGGACCGTCATATAGATGTACATCATCATGTTGCTCACGCTCCTCATTTTGACCGTCACGGCTATCTCCCAGGATGGGAGGGCAGAGTTCGCTTCCACAATGGTCGCTATGGTTACTTGCGTGGCAATGACTGGTACTGGTACGATACTTACTATGCTCCTGAGTATTATTATGCTCACCCTGTGGCTCACTTCCATCATCATCACCTCAGCCGTGAGGGTCGTGCAGTGGCTACTGCTGTGGCTGGCGCAGTGATTGTAGGCGGTATCTTGGCAGCTTTGGCTGATTGAGAAGTCATAGTAGCACAGTGTGTTGCATTAAGCTGTAATTAAAAAGGGAAAAACGGCTTCCGGGTTTGATGAATCTGGGGGCTGTTTTTTATGTGAGGGGCTTTTTCTTGCCTTTTTCTTCAGTATGTGAAAGATTATAGTTATCTTTGCAGTCTGAAATGGTGAAAAAGATGACTGTATCGGAATTGATAAATAGCACGAAGGAGACGGCATTCTCGTTTGAGGTGCTGCCGCCACTGAAAGGAACGGGCACAGCAAGCTTGTTTCGCACGATTGATTTGCTGAAGGAGTTTGACCCTAAGTATATTAATATCACGACGCACAGGAGTGAATTTGTGTATGTGGAGCAGGCGGATGGCTCTTTTGTGAGAAGGAGTGTGCGCCGCCGTCCAGGCACTGTTGCTGTGGCTAGCGCTATCATGCAGAAGTATGACATCAAGGTGGTGCCTCATGTGGTGGTGAGTGGCATGACGAAGGAGGATATTGAATATATGCTCTTGGATTTGCAGTTTCTTGGCATTCAGGATTTGCTGGTGCTTAGAGGCGACAAGGCGAAGGAGGATGCGAGGTTTGTACCAACGAAGGGTGGATATAGCCATGCAACGGAGTTGATTGAACAGGTGAACATGTTCAATGAGGGCAAGTTTGTGAGTGGCGATGCTATCAAGAATCCTGGCTTGCCGTTCTCGTATGGTGTGGCTGCGTATCCTGAAAAGCATGAAGAGGCTCCTAACTTGGAGTTTGACTTGCTGGTGCTTAAGATGAAGCAGGAGCTTGGCGCCAACTATGCTGTAACGCAGATATTCTACGATAATGAGAAGTATTTCAGTTTTGTGGAGAGGGCGCGTGCAGCAGGCATCACGATTCCTATCATTCCAGGCATAAAGCCTATGGCAAAGCTGAGTCAGCTGACGGTGTTGCCTAAGACTTTCCATCTTGACTTGCCAGAGGCTTTGGCTAAGGAGGTAAGCAAGTGCGAGACTGATGACGATGTGAAGCAAGTGGGCATAGAATGGGGTGTGGAGCAGTGCAAGGAACTAATAGCGCATGGGGTGCCAAGCTTGCATTTCTACACAGTGAGTGCGGTGGATAGTATTAGGGAGATTGCAAAGAGAGTGTATTAGAAATGTTTGGACAGGAAGAGGCAAGGAGAAGGCTCGAGGATGAGCTGAGGCAGGGTCGTGTGGCTCATGCCTTGATGCTCTGTGGCCCTGAAGGGTGCGGCGCTTTGCCTCTGGCTGTTGAATATGCAAGGATGTTGCTGGGTGGCAGTGCTATGGTGGATAAGCTGCAGCATCCGGATTTGCATTTCGTGTTCCCAATATATAAGAAGCAGAGTGGGAAAGATTCGTGGTGTGATGAGTTTCTGAGGGAGTGGAGGGAGCAGTTGTTGACGCAGCCGTATTTTGGCATGGCGGAATGGATGACGATGGTGGGTGCGGAGAACCAGCAACTTATGATATATGCAAATGAGAGTGATGCGATTATCAAGAAGCTGAGTCTTAAGTCTAGTCAAGGCGGATATAAGGTGATGATTGTGTGGTTGCCAGAGAAGATGCATGAAACTTGTGCTAATAAGATTCTGAAGATGCTTGAAGAACCGCCCGCACAGACGGTATTTATCTTGGTGAGCGAGCAGCCTGACAGAGTACTGCAGACAATAAGGAGCCGCACTCAGATGATTATGCTCCCAAGGCTGAGCGAGCAGGAGGTGGATGAGGCTCTGAGGGATAATTATGGTATCATGCCTGCTGATGCGAAGAGGATTGCGAGGGTGTGTGGAGGCAACATGGCTCAGGCGTTGCGCATCATCACTAACGACACGGATAATGCATACTTCTTTGAACTGTTTGTGGAATTGATGAGACTGGCGTATGTGAGGAAGGTGAAGGAGATGAAGATATGGAGCGAGAGGGTGGCGAACATGGGCCGCGAGAGGATTAAGGCATTTTTGGAGTATTGCCAGAAGATGGTAAGGGAAAATTTCATTTATAATTTTCAGCGTCAGGATGAACTGAACTACATGTCAGAGAAGGAAGCTGAGTTTGCGGTGAAGTTTGCTCCGTTCATCAATGAGAGGAATGTGATTGGCATTATGGAGGAGCTTGCTGCTGCTCAGAATGATGTGGCACAGAATACGAATGCAAAGATTGTGTTTTTCGATTTTGCTTTGAAGATGATCATGTTGATTAAGAATAGGTGAGGCATGACGAGGAACAATGAAGATGAAAAGTAGGAACGAAACAAAAATAAGATATGATAGAATATAAAAGTGGAAACTGCTGTGGCGGTATGTGTGCTGAGGGATGCAGCCGACATGCAGATAAACTGAATACTTATGACTGGCTGGCAGACTTGCCTGATAATGCTGCTGCGTGCGACATTGTAGAGGTGCAATTTAAGCCGCCAAGAAAGGGATACTTCATCAATGCAAATGGATTGCAGCTGATGAAGGGCGATGTCGTGGCTGTGGAGGGCAATCCTGGACATGACATTGGCACAGTGACTATGACGGGACGACTCGTGCCGCTGCAGTTGAAGAAAGCAAACTTGAAGCCTGGCACTGAGTTGAAGAAGGTGTATCGCAAGGCTCGCCCTGCTGACATGGAGAAGTTTCAGGAGGCTAAGGGGCGTGAGCATGCTACCATGATTGAGAGCCGACAGATTGCTCTGAGCTTGGGATTGCAGATGAAGATTGGCGATGTGGAGTATCAGGGTGATGGTAACAAGGCTATCTTCTACTATATTGCTGATGAGCGTGTGGATTTCCGACAGCTGATTAAGGTGCTGGCTGAGAGATTCAGGGTGCGCATCGAGATGAAGCAGATTGGCGCAAGGCAGGAGGCTGGCAGAATCGGCGGTATCGGACCTTGTGGCAGAGAGTTGTGTTGCGCTACTTGGATGACTAACTTTGTTAGTGTGAGCACCAGTGCTGCCAGATTCCAGGATATGTCGCTGAATCCGCAGAAGCTGGCTGGACAATGTGCTAAGTTGAAGTGCTGTCTGAACTATGAGGTGGATCAGTATGTGGAGTCATTGAAGCGTTTGCCTTCAAGGGAAATCACGCTGCACACTCAGGACAGCGAGTACTACTTCTTCAAGGCGGATATTCTTGCACATAAGATTACTTATTCAACAGACAAGCATCTGCTGGTGGGTGAAAAGACGATTACAGCCAGAAGGGCTTTCGACATAATACAGATGAACAGGGATGGCTATAAACCAGAGTCGCTGCTGGAGGGGGATGCTGAGCCTGAGAGTGTTTCGCTTGACTTGCTTGACCAAGACAATATCAACCGCTTTGACCGCAAAGGTGGCAAGAGCAGAAGGGATGGTCGTAGAAAGGATGGCAGAGACAGAGACCGCAGTGAAAAAGGACATGAGCCAAGAAATGAACACCGTGAGACTGACGGTGGCAATGATGGCGGCCGACACAGATCGGAGCAGAAAGGACAGCAGTCTCAGCAGCGTCGTCACAAGCATGGCAACCGTGGCGGTCATGGCAGCAATAATGGCGGCGGTGAGAATCAAGCCAAGGGCCAGGGTGCTCATGGCGGCGGCAATCAAGGATGAAGGCAGCGTATGTTCGTTAGAGAGAAGTGAAGAATACGCTTTGTAATATTATAATGGGAATGTTTGGCATGGCAGCAATGGTGTCGTGCCAAAACATTCCTTTTTTTATTGGATATAAGTCGGTGGAGGGCAATGAATGGCAGAGAAAGGACACAGTGTGCTTTGAACTGCCGAAGTCGGAGAAGACGAGTCGTGAGTATAGCGTAGGGTTGCGCACGATGGGTAGCTTTAACTACTCGAAGGTGTATGTGGCAGTTACGCTGAAGGATAGCGACTCCATTGTGGCTATCGACACGGTAACTGTCGACATAATATCGGAGAATGGGAAGCCTCTAGGTAATGGTTTCCCTTATATAGAAACAACGAAAAAAGGAAATATTGCCCTGCCACTGGACACGGGAAAGAGATACATCATCGGAGTGTCGCAGTTGATGAGAGTCAACCCTCTGAGAGGTGTGAGTGATGTCGGCGTGGAGGTGTATTGAGAAGAAGTGAAAAACAGAGAATAATGTGCATTAGGGGGATTGTTTGTGGAAAGAACCTCTAATGCGGATAAGTGCTTATTGCTTACTGCCTTTTTTGATTTCGTTCTGCATCCATTCTAAGGAAAATGAACAGCAGCAGCGTGAAGCCCCATAGCGAGGAACCTCCGTAGCTGAAGAATGGTAGCGGAATGCCTATGACGGGTGTAAGTCCAAGCACCATTCCCACATTTATAAATAGATGGAACAAGAAGATACTTAGCACGCAGTAGCCATAGACTCGTCCCATGGTGTCTGGTTGTCGCTCGGCTACGATGATGAGTCTCCAAATGAAGAAAAGATATACAAGTAGCACTCCTGCTGAACCAATGAAGCCTTCTTCTTCGCCTACGGTGCAGAAGATGAAGTCTGTGTGCTGTTCTGGCACATACTTCAGCTTGGTTTGTGTGCCGTTGAGGAATCCCTTGCCATAGAGACCGCCTGATCCAATGGCAATCTTGGCCTGATTGACATTGTATCCCGCACCTCGTGGATCGTCCTTGATGCCGAGAAGCACTTCGATGCGCACTCGCTGATGGTCGGCAAGATGCTCGAACATAGTGTGGCACATATAGAAGAATGATGTGGAGAGGATGGCAAAGAGGGCAATGAGCCCATAGCGCAGCATCTGATGGTAGATGGCAAGACCGATGATGTAGAGAATCATCAGAACGCAGAGTGCCAGCATCACATAGCAGACATTGAACGGAATGACATATATGGAGAACAGCATGGCGAGCAGGGTGGTGCCGAGGCACGAGGCTGCAAGTATCTTTACGGCAAGAATGTTCTTACAGAAAACCCACACCATGCCGATGGTGAATATCATGGCAAGGAGGAGTACGGTGAACTCTCCGATTGACACTGGCATATTGGTGATGTAGTTTTCGTTGAAGCGCATACCAACTACGAAATACACAACGCAAGCGAAGGCTGTAAATAACAATGAGCCAGTCATTCCTTCACGATAGAGAACAAGGAAGAATGCGAAATACACCAATGCGGAACCTGTTTCTTTTTGCCCGATGATGAGCGCCATCGGCAAAATTATCAGTCCGATACATATGATGAGGTGCTTGGTGTTCTTTATGCTGAAGCCGTATTTGTCCATGTATTTGCCAATGGCAAGTGCGACGGCAAACTTGGCAAATTCGGCAGGCTGAAGCTTGACTGGACCTATAGGAATCCAGGAGCGTGAACCTTTGGTGTCTGGGGCGATGAAGATAGTGACGAGCAGCAAGAGCATGAGACCTGAGTAGATGACATAGGCAGCGGTGTCGTAGAGTCGCTTCTCTATGAGCATCAGCACAGCTGCAAGACCAAGACTGGTGAGCGCCCATACAATCTGCTTGCCGGAGTTGCTTTCCCATGCAAAGAGGTCAGGATTGTTGAAATCATAGCAAGCACCGCACACGCTGAACCATCCCCATGTGATAAGTATCACATAGAGGGCAATTGTCAGCCAGTCGATGGACATGAATATGGATTTCTGTTCTTGCATAGGGTTGCTGTTTGTTATATGTTTTTACTGCTATGAGTATATTATAT
>JAGHVC010000171.1 GCA_018064505.1 Candidatus Minthosoma caballi
GCCGATGGTACTGCGCCGCAATGCGGGAGAGTAGGTCGCCGCCTTCTTGACGAGAGAGTCCCGAAGCAGGAATGCTTCGGGACTCTTGCTTTCTGCATATGGCATGCCCGAAGCTTGCGCATTCCATCATGCATGATTATTGCGCAACTATACCTGGCCAGGGCGAGTCTTTTCTTCCTTTTTCCCCATTCCTACCTCCCCACTTACCCTTTTGCCTGCAATTTGCGGAGAATGAGCTGATTAGGCAGGGTAAGTACCCATGCTCGCACTTACCCTATACTTACCATGAACCTACCATATTATTTTTCCATGTCCCCTTTCATTTTCCCTTTCACTTTTCCTTCTTCCTTTTACTTTTTTTCTTTTTCTTTTCCCTTTCTTTTAGTAAGTCATTATAGTAAGTGGTGAAGTAGGAAATGTGTGTTATTCCGTTTTCCCTCCCATTATATCTATAAGCTCGTTGGTGATGGCTTGTTGGCGTGTTTTGTTGTAGAGAAGAGTGAGTTCTTTTAGCAGGTCGTTGGCGTTGTCATCAGCAGTTTGCATTGCTAGCATTCTTGAAGCATGTTCGGAAGTTAGAGAGTCAAGAATGGTGCCGTAAAGTTCTGCATTGATGAGTTGTGGGTGAAGTGAATTAATAAGTTCCTGCTGTGATGGCTCTGTTAAGAATTCTGAAGTAGAGTCAAGTAAGTTTTTCTGATCTTGTTGTTTCGATTGTGTATTTCTTGTATGAGTTGCGTTGCTCAATTCAAGTGTTTTTTTTGTGATGATTTGGCTTCCCATACTTTTGAAATGATGGGAGAGAATGATGGCTTCTTGTATTTCTCCATTTGAGTGAAGAGTATTAAGGAGGTTTGCAAGTTTGATGATAGCGTTAAAACCATCTTCTTTAATGGCATTGTCTGCAAGTTCAATAAAATCGGGATTGTATGAAATATTTTCTTTTTTTAGTTCTTGTGCGATTTTTTTTCCGATAGGTATAAGGATAATTTTGTCGTATTCATTCTTAAGTGATTCGATTTCTTTGAATGTGGCTTTGGCAATGTTTGAGTTGAAAGCGCCACAAAGGCCGCTATTGCTTGAAATTGTGATTAAGGCTATGGAATTGCTTTGAGGTGTTTTGTTTAAATACGAAGATGTTTCTTCTTGTTGCGTGGTGTTTGAGAGAGCGAGAGTCTCTTGTTGATTTTGATAGTTTTCGTTTGAGCGCAATGAGTCCATTATGGAATGTAAACTATTCATGTAGCGCAGGAAATTTTCGTTCATGCCTTGTGTGTGGTGTAACTTTGCAGAAGCAACCATACGCATGGCAGAAGTGATTTTCTGCGTTGATTGAATGGAATTGATTCTTCCTTTTATTTCCTTTAATGAAGCCATGAGTTAAAAAAGTGAAGTTATGAGGAGTAGCTCGAAACGCTTTGTTAGGATTCGTTGAGTGAAACACTTGATGCCACTTCTTCTATGTATTTTGCAACATTGTCGTCAATAATGCCTGCTTTGAGTTTTTGCAGAACATCCTCTTTGTGAGTTGTGCGGAGAAGTTCAAGGAAATATGCTTCATACTCATTCACTTTCTCGAGAGGAATGTTGCGAAGCAAGCCATGAGTTCCGCAATAGAGTATGGCAATCTGCTCTTCCACGGGCATTGGGGAATACTGCTTCTGAACGAGCAATCGTGAGTTTTTTCGTCCTTTGTCAATCGTGAACGCTGTGACAGGATCCATGTCTCCTCCGAATTTAGAGAAGGATTCAAGCTCGCGATACTGTGCTTGATCAATCTTAAGTGTTCCTGCCACCTTTTTCATCGATTTAAGCTGTGCATTTCCACCTACGCGGCTCACAGAAATGCCCACATTGATGGCAGGTCGGATTCCTTGATTGAAAAGATTTGTCTCAAGGAAAATCTGTCCGTCGGTGATGGAAATAACATTTGTTGGAATGTAAGCAGAAACATCGCCAGCTTGAGTTTCAATGATAGGCAATGCAGTCAGCGAGCCTCCACCACGCACTTTTCCCGTCAGACAAGAAGGTAGGTCATTCATTTTTTCTGCCACTTCTTGCTGAGAAATAATCTTTGCAGCTCTCTCCAGCAAACGAGAGTGAAGGTAGAAAATATCGCCAGGATAAGCTTCACGGCCAGATGGACGCTTCAGAATGAGTGAAACTTCACGATAAGCAACAGCTTGTTTGCTGAGGTCATCATATACAACCAGAGCATGGCGGCCTGTATCTCGGAAATACTCACCGATAGCCGCTCCCGCAAAAGGAGCGAAGTACTGCATTGCAGCAGGGTCGGAAGCAGTGGCAGACACCACAATGGTATAATCCATAGCCCCCTTATCTTGCAGTGTCTTCACGATGGTTGCAACAGTTGATCCCTTCTGTCCCACTGCCACATAAATGCAATATACAGGTTGGCCATCTTCATAAGCAGAGCGCTGGTTGATAATTGTGTCGATAGCAATAGAGGTTTTGCCCGTTTGACGGTCGCCAATTATCAGCTCGCGCTGTCCTCTGCCTATAGGAATCATTGCATCCACCGCTTTGAGTCCTGTTTGCAAAGGCTCATTCACTGGTTGTCTGTAGATTACGCCAGGCGCTTTTCTTTCCAAAGGCATAGAAAAAGCTTCACCCTCTATTGTCCCTTTGCCATCGATAGGGTGGCCAAGGGTGTCAATCACGCGACCAATCATACCTTCGCACACAGGTATGCTTGCAATTCTTCCTGTGCGCTTCACGATGTCTCCCTCTTCAATATTGTCGGTAGGTCCAAGAAGCACAGCACCCACATTGTCTTCCTCCAAGTTCATCACGATGGCTTCCATGCCGTTGTCAAACTGCAGCAGTTCGCCCGCTTCAGCATTGCGCAATCCGTATGCACGCACCACGCCATCGCTGACGGTGAGCACTGTGCCCACCTCAGTTTCATTGTTGATGCCGTTTGTGTCTTCCTCGATGTTGGCCAACTGCTGTCTCAGCATCGCAGTGACTTCACTTACTTTTATCTGGTCTGACATAATTTAGTTCTTATTTTGTCTATTTTTGTGCGATAGCTGAAATCATATCTGTTATCGCCAATTCGCAATCTGAATCCGCCCACAAGGTTTGGATTCACTTTGCACACACACTCCACTTCTCGGTGAGTTTTCTCCTTGATTTTACCGACAAGCTTTTCCACGACAGCATCGCTCACAGGAACCGCAGTTTCAAGCACAACAAGGTCAATCTTCCTTTCAGTACGGTATAAATCCCTGTAAACTAAAATGATGAGTCGTATTTTGTCTTCGCGATTGTTTTCAAGCAACATGCTGAGAAAGCGAGTGTAGAGAGTCGCTGTGTAGCTTTCCGACTTAGGTGGGGTGGCAGCATTTGCCCACGCGCCAGCATTCACCTCCGAAGCAGTGATGAGCAATCTCATCTTCTTCTCCTTCGACAGGCGAGGGTTGATAAGTGCCGTTTGCAGTTCGGGTTCTGCTTTCATGTTTCGATTCAGAGCTCCCAGATGCTCATAGATTATGTCATCCGTAAACTGCGCCTTAGCCTCCTCATACAAAGCTCGTGCGTACCTTGTGGCAATGCTTCCGTTTATCATAATTCGTCAATCAGCTTTTCAATCGTTCTCTGCTGTTCCGCAGTGTTGCTCATCTTCTCGCCTACAATTTTTTCCGCAATGTCGATGGCAAGTGCAGCTACCTCACTTCTAACCTCACGGAGTGCCTTATCCTTCTCAGCAGCAATATGCGCAGTTGCCTCATCCACAATCTGTTTTGCAGATGAGCGCGCTTCCTCTTGAGCCGCTTCAAGGATTTTCTGCTTCTCTTGCATGGCACTTGCAATGATGTCTTTCTGCTTAGCCTTAGCATCAGCCAGCAGCTGCTCGCTCTCTTCTTGAATCTTTGCCAGCTTTTCGTTAGCTTGCTTGGCAGAGAGGAGCGACATTTCGATGAACTCCTTGCGTTTGTTTATTGCGCCGACAATGACAGGGAAACCAAACTTTGCCAGCAGCAGGAATACAACCGCAAACGAGAGCACCATCCAGAAAAGCAATCCCGGGTCTGGTGTAAGTAGATTCATATCGTTCTTTTAGTTTTGCAATGCAACAAGCAAGCACACAACGACAGCGAACAATGCTACGCCTTCCACGAAGGCTGCTGTGAGAATCATAGAAGAGCGAATATCGCCAGCTGCAGAAGGCTGACGAGCAATGCTCTCAACAGCCGATTTACCGATGTTGCCAATGCCTATTGCGGCACCAATTACTGCGATTGCTGCGCCGAGAGTGGCGCCAACTTTTGTGAGGGCTAAGCCTCCAATTGCTTCAAGAATCATAATCGTTTATATTTATATTTTATTTAATTATCACTCATCCTTCATTCTTCATTCATTATGTGCCATTCCTATGAATGTTGCCGTCAGCATTGTGAACACATACGCTTGCAAGAAAGCCACAAGCAGTTCGAGGCAGTTCATGAACAAGCAGAAAAGCACGCTCACCACCGTCATCGATCCATTCATCATCTCACCCATAGGTTCCGTGATGAAGATGAGGCAAGTGAGGGACAATATCACGACATGTCCTGCCAAGATATTTGCAAACAGACGGATTGTCAGAGAGAAAGGCTTTGTGAACACGCCGATGAATTCGATCACAGGCATCAGCGGAATTGCCTTGAGAAACAATGGCACATCCGGCCAAAAGATGCTTTTGTAATACTCCTTTGGGGCGAAGAAATTGATGGCAATGAACGAGGTAATGGCAAGAGTTGCAGTCACCGTTATGTTTCCCGTCAGGTTAGCGCCGCCAGGGAACACCGGCAAAAGACCCAGCAAGTTGCAAGTTAGAATGAAGAAGAAAATCGTGAGCAGATAGTACGAGAACTTCTCATACCCATGCCCGATGCTCGCCTTCACAATATCCTTATCCACAAAGTCAATAACAGCCTCCATTGCTCCGACAAATCCTCCGGGAGCCTTCTTGTGACCGTGCTTTCTATACCATGCTGCTAAGCTCAGAATCACTACACACATCACCGTGCACACAATAAGCAGCTCAAGCACATTCTTCGTGATGCTAATGTCGAAAGGCCGTTCTCCATCAGCATTCACAATCTTGCCCTCATACTCTCCCTCCTCTGCAATGTGATAGCCTTTGCACACTTTGCCGTCTTCAATTTCGTCGGACATGAAGGTAGCAACACCGCCCTTTTCAATTACGATGCAAGGCAGTGGAATCACGCAATCGCCAGCAATGTGCCACTCATAGCTATCGCCCAGATGCTCGAAGATAGTAGCAGCCACATCAAATGCTTCCTCCTCTTTTTCCTCAGCAAAGCAAGGCAAAGCCAAGCAGCTTAGCATGCAGATGAATAATATGTGTAGAAACGCCTTCATTCCTCTTTCCGTTTATAGAATCAGCTGACTTTTCTTTTCATGCGATTGTCCTTCTGTGGAGCTGTCACCACATAAGTCTCTATGCCCAGGTTGATCAAGTAAAAAGCTATTGCACTGCCAGCAAACTCGCCTTGATGCTCCTTGTACAATCCCAGGTAAATAGCTACCAATACCAATGTGACAAACATCTTCACCATCTTCACAATCATGTAGTTGCGCATGAAAGCCTTATCCTTAATCAGTCCTCCGTTTTCCTTGTCCTCATGTTTCTCAAGGATAAAGGAAATCACCATCTCCATAAGCCAGTATGCCACGAGAATGATAGGATACCAGTCAAACCAGTACTCTGGAAACCATTTCTTGCATGCCATTCCAAGCAGAATGCCCGCCACACAAACTATTGTTGTCAGTGTCTGAAGTTTTATTCGCATACCACCGTAATTTCGTCGTTAATAATTCTCACTACGCCATCACCGCACTCAATCTCCTCCTTTTCCGTAGCCACCACGCCGCGCTTCACTTCTGCAATCATCGGAGCATGGCCAGGCAGAAATTCCATCAAGCCTGTGGAAGAAGTGAATTGCAAACGCATCACCTCGCCCTCAAACGATATTCCCTTTGGCGTAATTATAGACAGTCTCATTTTGCTTGCTGCTTAAGTTTCTCCGCTTTCTCAAATGCCTCTTCAATAGTGCCCACATTCAGGAACGCCTGCTCTGGCAGCTCGTCGCACTCACCGTCCAGAATCATCTTAAAGCCCCTGATCGTATCCTCTATGCTCACCATCACGCCCGGCACTCCAGTAAACTGCTGAGCCACGGCAAACGGCTGGCTAAGGAATCTCTGCACACGGCGCGCACGGCTCACAGTAAGCTTATCTTCGTCGCTCAGTTCCTCCATGCCGAGAATGGAAATGATATCTTGCAACTCCTTGTTTCTCTGCAGAATCTGCTTCACTCTTTGTGCCGTCTCATAGTGCTCTTCGCCCACCACATTCGGGTCGAGAATGCGGCTTGTCGAGTCGAGAGGATCAACAGCAGGGTAGATGCCCAGCTCTGCAATCTTGCGGTTCAGCACCGTAGTGGCATCGAGGTGAGAGAAAGTCGTGGCAGGAGCAGGGTCCGTCAAGTCGTCGGCAGGCACATACACCGCCTGCACCGAAGTGATAGAGCCGTTCTTCGTGCTCGTGATTCTCTCCTGCATCTGTCCCATCTCGCTGGCCAGCGTTGGCTGATAGCCCACTGCGCTTGGCATTCTTCCAAGCAGTGCCGACACCTCACTGCCCGCCTGAGTGAAACGAAAATATTGTCGATAAAAAGCAGAATATCACGCTTTTCGCCAGTAGCCATACCCGCATCGCGGAAGCTTTCCGCAATAGTCAAGCCACTCAGTGCCACCGAAGCACGCGCACCAGGAGGCTCGTTCATCTGGCCAAACACAAGGCTCACCTGGCTCTTCTTCATCTCCTCCTTGTCAATGAGCGACAAGTCCCACTTGCCCTCATCCATCGCTTTCTTAAAAGCCTCGCCGTAGCGGATGACGCCGCTCTCAATCATCTCGCGAAGCAAGTCGTTGCCCTCGCGAGTGCGTTCGCCCACGCCTGTGAACACGGAAAAACCGTTGCCCTTCTTCGCCACATTATTGATGAGCTCCTGAATCAGCACAGTCTTGCCCACGCCAGCACCGCCAAAGAGACCAATCTTGCCACCCTTAGCGTATGGTTCAATCAGGTCAATCACCTTGATGCCAGTGTACAGCACCTCTTGAGCAGGACTCAGCTCGTCAAACTTAGGAGCCTCTCGGTGGATAGGCAAAGCACCGTCGCGGCTCATCTCGTCCATGCCGTCAATAGGGTCGCCGCTCACATTCATCAGTCGTCCCTTCACCTGATCGCCCACAGGCATAGTGATAGGCTTGCCCGTCGCCTCAGCCTCCATTCCGCGGCGCAGTCCGTCGGTAGAATCCATAGCCACGCATCGCACAGTGTTCTCACCTATGTGTTGCTGCACCTCAGCCACCAGCACCTTGCCGTCCTCACGCTCAATCTTCAGCGCATCATGAATGCGAGGCATTTTCTCAGCCGAGAAATGCACATCAATCACAGGTCCTATAATCTGGGAAATCTTGCCTTTCATGTGTTCCATATAATTAATATATGTATAGGTCAGTTTTTTGTTTTTCAATTGCAAATATGCAAATAATCTTTCATAGCAACAAATATTTCCCATCATTTTCTTTTCAAATACCTCAAAAAGAACACTTTGATGTCTCAATCGAGCATTGCAATTCACACTCATGTGGCCAATTGTCTCCATGTGTTTTTCCCCATCCTTGCACCCCTCAAAACCCTCTGCCCGTCACGCCCCATCGCTTCCGCCTTGCAAGCCATATCGCTTCTGCACGATAAGCTATAAGGCGTGACGGGCGCAAGCTTATCACCTTACGCCCTGTACCACTGTCTCATTTATGTATAGATTTGATATACAATCTTATCTTATGTGCTTTCTGTCCAATCTTAATTATATATACATCAGAAGGCAGATCTATTGTTGATTGGATTGAATTATGACTATTGTATATTGGTTTGCCACTAATGTTGTATATAACAATATGTGTTGATTTGTCTTTAATGTTTATTGAGCCATTATTGAATGATATGTGATCAGAAATATTATCCGAGATAATGTCTTCCACAGGCAAAGCATCTTCATCTTGTGATAGTTCATTGATGTAAAAGAAATCTTGCCAATAAGGATGAAGCCGATATGCCTCTTTTGAACCTTGAGGTACATTTAGTTGGCACACATTAAAATAATCGACATAGTCAAAAGTGGAGTATGAAATTTCTGGTGGAGTTGGATTAAGAGAATTTATGTATTTGAGGCCTGAACAACCTGAGAATTTGTATATAGTTGTGTATCAGATTGATGCGCCTATAAAGGTAGAAAAGTGATGACGTATGATTCTCTCAGATTTCATAATAGTAAAGAAT
>JAGHVC010000138.1 GCA_018064505.1 Candidatus Minthosoma caballi
AAGCAGATGGAGAAGAAGATTGATGTGCTTCAGGCAAACTTCTTCACTGATGAAGAAATTTTCATCAACGAGACTTGCTTATTGAAAATCAGCACGCCAATTATGCTTGAGAATCACAATGTGAGCAGAATTGTTCGCATGTTTAATGCACGCATTGTCGAAGTAAATCCTACATACGCAACTATTGAGAAGACTGGCATCACATCTGATATTCTTGCTCTTTTCAATGAACTTAATGCAATTGAAGGATGTGTGCTTCAGTTCGTTCGTTCTGGTAGAATTGCTGTCACTAAGTCAAAGATTGAGAAACTTGACAACTATCTCGCAGAGCGTGAAAAGCAGAGAATTAATAAATAATACTTTAATATATAAACCCGCAGTGTAATTGCTGTTTCTGTTATGAAACAAGCATTCCTGCATAATTAAACTAAACTTAAAATGGCAAAAATGAATTTTGGTGGCGTTATCGAAGAGGTAATGACACGCGAAGAATTCCCACTCGACAAGGCTCGTGAAATCCTTAAGGACGAGACTATCGCAGTTATCGGTTATGGTGTTCAGGGCCCTGGTCAGGCTTGCAACCTCCGCGACAACGGTTTCAATGTAATCGTAGGTCAGCGTCAGGGCAAGACTTATGAGAAGGCTATCAACGACGGTTGGGTTCCTGGTGAGACTCTCTTCTCTATCGAAGAGGCTGCTGACAAGGCTTCAATCGTAATGTGCCTCCTCTCAGACGCAGCTGTAATGTCTGTATGGCCAACTCTCCAGAAGTACCTCACTCCTGGTAAGGCTCTCTACTTCTCACACGGTTTCGCTATCACTTGGAGTGATCGCACTGGTTGCGTTCCTGCAAAGGACATCGATGTTATCATGGTTGCACCTAAGGGTTCTGGTACTTCACTCCGTACTATGTTCCTCGAGGGTCGCGGTCTTAACTCTTCATACGCAGTTTATAACGACGCTACTGGCAAGGCACTTGATCGTACTCTTGCTCTTGGTATCGGTATCGGTTCTGGCTACATGTTCGAGACTACATTCCAGCGCGAGGCTACTTCTGACCTCACTGGCGAGCGTGGCTCACTCATGGGTGCTATTCAGGGTCTTCTCCTTGCTCAGTATGAGGTTCTCCGTGAGAACGGTCACACTCCATCTGAGGCATTCAACGAGACTGTTGAGGAGCTCACTCAGTCACTCATGCCACTCTTCGCTCAGAAGGGTATGGACTGGATGTACGCTAACTGCTCTACAACTGCACAGCGTGGTGCTCTCGACTGGATGGGCCCATTCCACGATGCTTGCAAGCCAGTTGTTGAGAAGCTCTACGCTTCTGTTAAGTGCGGTAATGAAGCTCAGATCTCTATCGACGCTAACTCAAAGCCTGACTACCGTGTAGGCCTTGAGAAGGAGCTCGCTGCTCTTCGTGAGTCAGAGATGTGGCGTACTGCAGAAGTAGTTCGTCAGCTCCGTCCTGAGAACAACTAATAACGAATCCTTTTTTCTCTTATACTAAGTGTGATTCTCTTAGCGCTAAACTAAAAGAAATTATGCTTAAGTAATAGAGAATCATAAGGTTTAATATAAGAAAACGCTTCGTAGAATATTTCTGCGAAGCGTTCTTTTTTTGTATGTTTTCGTAAACCGTTTACATCTTTGGTCTTATGCCTTGCAGCCTCGTGAACTGTAGCTCGATACCTCCGTGAGCTGACAAGGCTAACCTTCATGGGCGTATGCTCGTATCGTCTACCAGCTTATGCCTTATATGTATCGTAGCTTATGCCTTGTATGTTGCGCATCGTATGCCTTGTATGTTGCGCATCGTACGCCTTGTATGTTGCGCATCGTATGCCTTGTATGTCACGCAGCTTACGCCTTGTGTCGATTGTGCTTTATGCCTTGTATCGCATGTGCGGTAAAAGGTGTAAGGCATAAGAGGTGAAAGGCATAAACTTGAGAGCTTATAATATTTATTATGTTCCGTTAGTTTTTTCCTTTTTCCAGTTTGTGGAAGAAAGAAATGAGGATGCTTCCGAGGATGCCGGCGCAGAGGCTGCCCATGAGAACGGCAATTTTACCGCTTGAACGAAGTGTGTCAGTTACTTGTGCATCCAACTCACCAAACGAGAGTGTGTCAACGAAGATACTCATGGTGAAACCAATACCTCCGAGGCATGCAACTGCAAATAGCATTTTCCATGTTGCATTTGCAGGCATGGCTCCAATCTTACACTTAATAGCAATGAAAGAAGCAATTGTAATTCCAATTGGCTTGCCAAGGAGAAGGCCAAAGAAAACACCCATTCCAACATAGCCAACATTGTCAAGTCCTGGCAAAGCTTGGAAGATGTTGAAGAAACTAACATCAGGAATCACAACACCAGCATTAGCAAGGGCGAAGATTGGCATGATCAGGAAGTTAACCCAAGGGTTCAGTGAGTGTTCAAGGCGATAGCTCATACCGATGGAGTTGTTGTTTATGTAACTCATTCTGCGTAAGCAGTGACGCTGAGGACCATTAGGGAAAGGAACTCCTTCTTCATATTCTGCATCGTCGTATTTTGCGATTCGTGTAAGATATTTGTGGTTGCTGCGATTAAGGTATGCTCTAGAGAATCTTGCGTCCATAGGAATCATGAATGCCATCACAACACCAGACATTGTTGAGTGAATGCCTGAATAATAAAATAAGAACCACACAGCAATAGCTGGAATGAGGTAATACATCATTCTTTTTTCACCTAACTTGTTCATAATGAATATGCCAACAAGCAGGAGTATTGCAATGCCAAGAAGCATGAAGTTTATGTCGCCTCCATAGAATAGGGCAACAACGAGGATTGCGCCGAGGTCATCTGCAATTGCCAATGCTGTTAGGAATATCTTGAGGGAAATAGGGACTTTGTTGCCAAGAATTGACATGATGCCTACTGCAAAAGCGATATCTGTTGCAGTAGGAATGCCCCATCCGCCAATTGTTGATGTGCCTTGGTTGAACAAAACATAAATAAGAGCGGGAAATGCCATACCGCCAGCAGCTGCTATGACTGGAAGGAGAGCTTTTTTTACGCTTGAGAGTTCTCCGCATACCACTTCTCGTTTGATTTCGAGTCCTACAGTGAAGAAGAATATCACCATCAAGATGTCGTTGATGAACTTCTCGACAGTCATGTCTTGAGGGAACACCCAATCAATTGCTCCGTCAGGGCTCATGATGTGCATTGATAACTCTGTTTCTAAAAATTCGTGATAGAGATGTGCTGTAGCAGGTAGGTTGGCTAACAGCATTGCTACAATGACGCAGGCAAGGAGAGTTACTCCGCCTGCCCATGGCTGATTCATGAAGTTCTTATAAGAAAGATTCATTGAATGCAGTCCTTTGTTCCATCTGTAAATAGGTATAATTCTCATATTCGACAATCTTATTTGCAATAAATAATGTGTGTTGATATTTTGTGTTGGTTTATATGCTAAAAGCAAAACAGCAGCCGAAGCTGCTGCTTTGTATGAAGTATAGCTTTAGTGTTGTTTCCTATAATCCCTGTTTATTTTTTCTGAGAGAGAATATACTCTTTTGGAGTTAATCCTGTAACGCGCTTGAAGTAGCGTGAGAAACTGCTTACTGTTTGGAAATGAAGAGCTTCTGTAGTCTCTGTGAAAGTGTAGTTATGAACAGTCATGAGCACTTTTGCTTTCTGTACCACATATTCGTCAATCCATGTGCTGGCATTCTTTTTGCTGTATGAGATGCAGACAAAAGAAAGATATTTTGATGAAATGCCAAGAAGCTCAGCGTAATACTGAACAGAACGATGCTCAGCGGAGAACTTGTTGAGAGCCTCAAGGAACTTGCAGTAAACATCATACTGGCGTGAGTTTGAATCTCCGTTTTGCTGAGCTGTAAGGCCATGAGTAAGGAAGTTCTGAACGAGGAGAATGTTGAGCCAGCTTCTTTGGTAGATTAGCTTGTATTCGTATGGAGGTTTGAGCATGTCCTCTTTCATTGTCAAATAGATGTCACGACAATAGTTAAGACGCTCTGAAGGACATTCTGACAAGAAATATGCTTTAGAATACTCAGCATTTGTGTAATTCATTCCTAGGTCATTGAAAGTTACGCTCACGACCTTTGGATATACTACAAACATGAAGTAGCGAATATCTTGTGATGCGCTCTTAAAAATGAGAATGTTCTCAGGCATTGTAGTGAACACTTGTCCTGCAACTACAGTAACCTCTTTTCCGTTGAGTTCGAATGTCACACTACCAGACAACAGGTAGAAGATTGTCATCTGATAGAGCTTATGTGTTTTTGTGTTAAGAGCAGCAAGTGAATCGTTTCCGTCAAAATTGTCGAACATCAGAATGAAGTTTCTGATTCCGCATGAAGGAACTACACCTTCTGCTGCGAACGAATCTGTATATTCTATATAATTCGTGTTGCGCTGTTGCGAATTGTAATTGTTGAAATATGGCATATTCTTATTCCTCCTGATTATTGTTTTCGAAACTCAAAGACTTACGGTTATGATTCTTGATGTATTCGTTAGGCGACATTCCTGTGATACGCTTGAAATAACGGCCGAAGAAACTTTGAGAAGGGAAGTTGTATTGTGAACTGATTGTCTTAATGTTAGCATGGTTAGCATAGAGAGTTTGCTTAATAGCATAAATTACATACTGATCTATGATTTGTGATGCTGACAATCCTGTGAATGTCTGGGAAATAGTAGAGAGGTACTTTGGCGTGATGTTCAAAATGTTAGCATAGAATTGCACAGAACGCTCCTTGCGATGGTTCTCGCCAAGCTTCTCGAGGAACATTGTAAAGAATATATGCTGACGAGTGTTCTTTGTGTTGCTAACATAAGATCTTGGGTCAATATATGAGAAGAGATGAGAAACATATCCTGTTTGCAACGCTCTGAGGACAAGCTCTTTCATCTGATAATCAGGACGCTTGTGTTCACGCTTCACATGTAAATAGTTATGAAGCAACATCTCTGTGATTTCAGGTGTGAGCTTATGGTGACGATATACGAATGCACGAACGCTTACCTTATCACCTATCTTTGTGTGTTCATAGATGTCTGTCATCAAATATCCTTTTGTGAGGAAAGAGAAGTACATGCAATCAGAATCTTTAACCTCAATGCTCATACAAGGCATAATGGCAAGATATCCATTCTCCTTAATCAGCAACTCTGTGCCTCCGGCAATAATTCTTAATGTGCCTTTCACAACAACTGTGACGAATACATATTCAGAGTTGTAAATCTCTTCTCGAGCATCAATATGTGGTGTGCCTTGGTTGTCAAGGTTGTCCATAATGATATACTTTCCTTCGAATGAAGAGAAGTATACGCCTTTTGCATCATCTGCGGTGATAATATCACCTTGCTTAAATACTTTTGCCATCTTATTTTATAAAAAATACTAATCTTTTAAATTGTCGTCTTCTTCTGTAGCAGCTCTCAGGATAAGGGAGGTCGCCCCAATTGTAATG
>JAGHVC010000052.1 GCA_018064505.1 Candidatus Minthosoma caballi
TATCAGTCCCAGCTTCCTTCTTAGGATGCCATCGTCAAACTTTTTTCGGAAAAATATCAATTATTTATCTTTTTTCTCTCTTTTGTCAAAGATATTTAATAAATTTGTAAGTAAGTTATCTATAAAAACGGAACAAGCCATGAACACAACAAAGAAAAGATATGCTTTTATAAGCTACAACCACAAGGATGCAAAATGGGCAAAATGGCTTGATCGCAAAATCTAAAAATGACTACGAATCTCATAGAAAATCGCCAAATACGAGTATTCATCTCAATGGCAGAAGCCATTAGCAAGAATGTGCATGAGGTGTGGGCAGCTGGACGAATGAGGGAAGGATGGACATTCGGACCTCTTCGCAACGACGAAAAGCGTGAGACTCCATGCCTTGTTCCTTATGAAGAACTTTCTGATGAGGAGAAGGCATACGATTGGAACACAGCTGCTAACACACTAAAATATATTATATCATTGGGATTTGAAATAAAGAAAAAACTATAGTTGTTGAAAATAATTATGGTAAGTGGCAATTATTACGAATAATTTGTATCTTTGCATTGCGTTAGATTTTTGGCAAGCAGTCTCATAAGATAAGTAAACGCTTTACAAGGGCAAAAAGCTAATAGCACATGGCTGGGCATGGGGATTCTTGCCCAGCAAAACTACATTAACGCCCTGAATGGGCAACTGGCATGGAAGAATGACACTTTTGGAAGCGATTCAAGCTCGCCGCTCGGTGAGGAAATACATAGACAAGCCTATAGAAGAGAACCTTATCAGCATATTGCAGGAGAAGGTGGACGAGGTGAATAGGGAGAGCGGTCTTCACATTCAGCTCGTGACTAATGAGCCAAGAGCTTTTAAGGGAAAGATGGCTTACGGTACATTCAGCGGAGTGAGTAACTACTTCGCTATGGTTGGCAAGAAAAATGATACTTCGACAAGCGCGGCTCATGCTTCTGTGTCTGAGCGTATCGGCTACTATGGTGAGCAGTTGGTGTTGCTTGCCCAAACGCTTGGCTTAAACACTTGCTGGGTGGGGGTGACCTACAACAACATCAAGGAGGCATACGAGAAAGGCGATGATGAGAAGCTCTACTGCATGATTGCTCTCGGATATGGCAACGACTCGGGCAGAAATATTAAGCGCAAAAGCATCAAGCAGGTGAGTAATGCAAGTGATGCTTCGACGGAGGTAGGCATGGGTGCAACACCTAAGTGGTTTCGCGATGGCGTAGCTGCTGCCCTACTTGCTCCAACAGCCATAAATCAGCAGAAGTTCTACTTCGAGTATCTTGAGCCCCAAGGTGACAACACCCATAAGGTAAAAGCGAAAAGAGGCTTTTCGTTGATTGGATACACAAAGATGGATTTGGGCATAGCCAAGCTTCATTTTGAGATTGGAGCCGGAAAGGAAAATTTTGCATGGTGGTGAGTGGAGGCTCATTTGTGTTGCAAAGTAATTTTTGCTATTTATCGTAAAAGTTGCCTGAGTATAGGCTCTAATGCAATCGAGTTTTTGGCATTGAAATTGTATTAAGTTGCAATAATCCTAACCTAAAGACAAATAATAAACTAAATAATAAAAACCTTATGAGCGAGAACGAGAAAACAAATAGGATAATCAAGGAAGGTTATATTCAAGGAACAAATCGGCATTACACGATAGTTGAGAAAGCCGAAACTGGTGAAATATATTGCAACACCTTAAACAGTTATTTTAGGGTTGCACGAAACTATGCGCAATACACGCAAATAGGTTCTGCGCTCCTTGATCGCCAGATATATGAGGAGGAGATGGAAGGCGCAAGAAATATGTTAGAAAGGTTTGGCCCGTTGATGGGAAGGTAGCTGTTTGGCAAAGATGTCTCATGAAAAACTTTACTAAAACCAATATATAAATGAAAAACTACAATCGAATTATAGCATTATTGTTCAGCTCGCTCGTATGCTTAGCATTACAAGCAAAGGATTATGTGGTGACCTCGCCTAATGGACATTTGAAGGCCACCGTGAGTGACAACGAACGAATGGAATGGACAATCACGCACGATGGCGAGACCGTGCTTGCTCCTTCAGCCATCAGCATCAAGACAACAACGGGCAACTGGGGTGCGAAAACACGCATACAGAAAGCTCGTCAACGCAGCATCAACGAGACAATCAATACTGTGGCATACAAGCGTGCTGTGGTGAACAATAAGTGCAATGAATTGTCGCTCGACTGCAATGGCGAATTCAATCTCATCGTGCGTGCTTACGATGATGGCTGCGCTTATCGCCTCGTCAGCAAGGCAGGCAAGGTGCTAACGGTCGTTAGCGAATCACCCGAATTCTCTTTCTCTGGCGACTACAAGGCATTCGTTCCTTATGTCAATGACAATCGTGGTGGCGAGCGCTACTGCTATAGCTTTGAGTCATACTACGACGAACAGAAGCTTTCGGCAATGTATTCCGACTCTATTGCCATCACGCCACTTGCTGTCTGCTTGCCAAAGGGCATGAAAGCTGTGGTGATGGAAACAAGCGTGGAAGATTACCCTGGCATGTTCCTCTATCGCAACAACAACTCTCCTGCCAACACGCTGCAAAGCGACTTCGCTCCGCTGCCACTTGAGACCGTTGTAGGTGGCTTCGACCGTCTGAACCTCGTGCCAACAAAGCGTGCCGACTACATCGCCAAGATACAGAAGAAACAGGCGTTGCCATGGCGACTGGTGTTGGTCACAACTGCCGACACAGAGCTTCTCAACACCGACACACCATATTGTCTTGCACCTGCTTGCCGCTTGACCGACACCTCATGGATCAAACCAGGCAAGGTGGCATGGGATTGGTGGAACGACTGGAACATCTCTGGCGTTGATTTCCGTGCTGGTATCAACACCCAAACATACAAGCACTACATCGATTTTGCGCAGAAGAATGGATTGGAGTACATCATTGTGGATGAAGGCTGGAGCAGCGAGGAAGACCTGCTGCAATACAGCAACGACGAACTCAGCATCCCAGAGCTTGTGGCATACGGCAAGGAGCGCAATGTGGGCGTGATACTATGGAGCTCATGGCGCAACCTCATCATGGACATGGATCGCAACATGAGCCACTATGCTGCTGCAGGTGTCAAGGGCTTCAAGATTGACTTCTTCGACCGTGACGACTACGAGGTAATCCATTCGTGCTACGAGATTGCTGCCGCAGCTGCCAAGCATCATCTGCTTGTTGATTACCACGGATTGAAGCCAAACGGTGTGCAGCGCGCTTACCCTAATGTAGTCAACTTCGAGGGCGTGAAGGGCTTGGAAAACTGCAAGTGGGAACCTCGTGACGGCAATGGCCCTGTGCACGACATGCCTCGCTACGATGTTTCTATTCCTTACCTTCGTATGCTCCCTGGACCACTCGACTATACCCCTGGCGCTATGCTCAATGCCACACGCGACCACTTCTTCGGCAACAACAGCCACCCTATGAGTCAAGGCACACGCGTACACCAGATGGCAATGTACACCATCTTCGAAGCACCTCTCCAGATGCTTGCCGACTCCCCTACTCACTACATGCAGAATCAGGAATGTACCACTTTCATTGCTGCTGTGCCTACTACCTTCGACGAAACCATTCCTCTTGCCGGAGAGATGGGCGAATATGTGGCAATTGCTCGTCGCAAAGGCAATACATGGTATGTTGCAGCCATGAACAACTGGACAGCTTGCGACCTCACCATCGACCTTTCTCTGTTCCTCAAAGGCGAGATGAACATGGATTGCTTTGCCGATGGCATGAATGCTCAGCGTGAGGCAACCGACTACAAGCACACAAGCCGCAAGGTGTCTCCAACAGAGAAGCTCAACATCCATCTGGCTCCTGGTGGCGGTTGGACAGCACGATTCTTTTAGTGGACAAAGACAATAAAAAATGGTTCTTCAAGGGTCTCAAAGAGCTATACTCTAATTCTGTTATTGTGCTAATTATAAAAAGAATGAAAAAGATTTTCACATTATTTATGCTGATGGCAATTTCAGTCATCGCATCAGCTCAAGTCAAGAAAGTATCTATACTTGGCGATTCGTATTCAACTTTCAAGGGTGAGAATCCTGAAAGTTACTCCCCATTCTATCCTAACGACCGCAACGATGTGACAGATGTGGCACAGACATGGTGGAGCCTCTATATCAAGGCTATGGGTTATGAACTTGACAAGAATGACTCGTGGGGTGGCACTACCATCTGCAACACAGGTTACGGACACAGAGATGTGACAAAAACATCGTTCAATGCACGCGCAGGTCTTCTTGGCAATCCTGACATCATCTTCCTGTTTGGCGGCACAAATGACGCTTGGGCTAACTCTCCGATTGGCGAATACAAGTATGCCGACTGGACAGACGAAGACTGCAAGGCTTTCCGCCCTGCATTGGCTTGCCTGCTCAATAAGCTCCATACCCTCTACCCTAAGGCAGAGATCTATTCAATACTCAATTCCGA
>JAGHVC010000103.1 GCA_018064505.1 Candidatus Minthosoma caballi
GAATAATTCAAATAACTATGTCGCAATGAACAATTAATGAAACTTAAATTATTCATTATTCATTTTTCATTTTTCAATTAATTACCATCTATCCTCTGCGAAGTATTCGTTGTTATATACTGTGCTTGGAACGATCTCAATGAAGTCGAAGTTCATCTCATTGTCCTCAGACTCCATCTTCTGCTGAAGTCTCAAGTAGTGGTCTTCCTTACCTGTAGTAGTGTATGTGCCAAGAACTTTACGAATAGTATTCATAGCATCACGGAAGCACTGACCCTGAGTACCACCAGTTTCATTAGTAGCAGAGTAGTAAGACTTAGGCCCCTTCATCCATCCGTTGTTGTGGATTGACTTATCAAATGCTGCAATAGCATCGTCATCACCCAGCTCAGAGTCGCTTGTCCATCCGAAGAGTGTCTGTCCATTCCAACGCATATCGAATGGGATACCCTGTGGAATATCGTCGATGTAAGCCTGCATGATACCACGAGAAGTAAAGTCAACACATGTGAACATACGAACCTCGTAAGTACCTGCTGGTACAGGTGGAAGCTTGATCTTCAAGTTGAAGCGTCCCTTCACTGTAACCTCATCACCTTCGTATGACCAGAATGTGAGCACACGCATACGAACATGCAAGTGAGTATTCTTATCATACTCAATGTTCTTAGCAAAACCAGGCTTGAAACCGTAGCAAGTGTTTACATTCTTAGCAGCAACTGCGCCCTGACCACCGTTACCGTAGCGACCACCGTCGATAGAAGACTTTGTGTAGTGACCACGAGCACCTGATGTCATAAAGTCTGGTGAAAGAGTAGAACAGTCCATACGGTAGCGCTCGTTGAGCACAACTTCCTGAGTGTTCTTGTCGTATGCAATGATATCGTCAATGTAGTGATAAACGCCATTGATAGCAGTACCATCAAAATTAACTTCTGAAGGAGAAGAAACCTTTGCGCCACGAACAAACACACCACGCTCGTCAGCACGAGACTGAACACCGCGTCGGTTGAGGTACAAGCCCATCTGAGATCCATTAGGGAAAGAACACTTCATGATTGAGTATGGCATCATTGTCTCGTACCAGTCAGCGATGTCCCACTTACGACGGTTGAAGTTTGCTGCAAGATTGCCACCGTCATTAGCAGTAAGTGTGTAGTAAGTACCCTGACGGTCAAGGATGTGGTAAGAGATGAAGCGATTGAGGTAGTTGCGACGGTCTGTCTCGTCTTCAATACCTGCATCTTCTGGATACATAGGCTCATACAATTCCTTAGCCTTTGTACGGAGGCCTTCAAGGTCAGTAATGCCATACTTCTCTTTAAGAATTGAGTCTGGGCAAACGAATACCGTGAACTTGAAGTAACGATGCAATGGATAAGCCACATTATCATACTCTACTGCTGTGTGAATACAAAGTGCATCGTTAGTCCAGCTTGCAGAGTCTGTTTCAAACTTATCTGACTTCTCATTCTCATAGTTCTGGTCCATGTGAGCCATCAATGAGTCTTTCATGTTAGTTGCTTCAAGAGCTCTCCAGAAAATCTGGCACTCCTTGTTGTCACGGATAAGCTGTGGAAGCATGTCATTGCTTGCACCTACAACAGAAGACATTGTGTGAACCACACCATTGCTGACAGAGTCGTCAGCATGCTCAATCTTGAACTTCTTACCAATATAGAATGCTGCAACCGAGTCGTTCTTCTCACTGCTCCACTCTGTTGTAGAAGAAATAGTGAGGTAGCGGTCGAGCATGTTTGGCTGTGGATAAGTATCATCACTCTTGTCCGAAGTGAAGTACTCCTGTTCAATGATTGCATTGAGAGCGAGTGTATCGCAGTCGGCATCAGTGAGTTCATCAATAGAAGACTTATGCATGCTCTTGAGGTATTCATCAATAGCCTCATTTGTTGGAGCAAAAACTGTGTAAGAACCGTAAGTGCCAAGCAAGTCCATGAGACGGAGCTTGCCATTTGAGCCTTTAGCACGCTCCAAGATCTTGCAGAAACTGCTGAACTGTGGGCGAGCAGCCAAGTAGTCAGAAGCGTATTCTGAAGTACTTGTATAGTAGCTGTCAACTCCTGGATCGTCAGAACAGCTGACAAAACTAATCTGAATGGCTGAGATGAGTGTCAGAGCTACAGCCAAGAACTTAAATTTCAATACTTTCATAGTGCTTTAGTTTTTAACTGATTCTTCCTCATCCTCAAATGCTGAGTTCTGAACAAGAGTTGGATTAACCTGAACCTGAGTCTTGAGATAAGGCATGTACATGAAGTCCATCATAATCATCTTAGATGTCACAGCCTTGCCTGCACCGCTATACTTAGAAGTAAGCGCGCCACGGAAACGCTGAGTGTTGCCATCACGACGAGCCTGGCGAACAAGGTCGAAATAGCGCTTGCCCTCGAAGAGGAACTCGCGGCGACGCTCGTTCATGAGAAGAGTCTCGAAGTCAGAGAGTGTTTTATAATTAGAGATATTTGGAGCAAAGTTTGCAGAGTTCTTCACTGCTGGATTAGAGCGGAGGTAAACAGCAGAGATGAGATCAAATGCATCCTGATAAAGCTCGTCTGGGGTGCCGAGGGCAGAACCCTGAGATATTGCCTTGCGCTGCTTAGCTGAAGTGCCTTCTGTGTTGTCAGAACCTGCATTCTCATCATCTCCTGCATTATCAGAATCTGTAGCATTGTCGTCATCTGTAGCATTTTCAGACATTGCAGCCTGCATAAGTCCTGCAAGCTCAATTTCTGCCTCTGCACGGAAGAGCATGATTTCTGTCAAGCGATATACAATCCAGTTAGCATAGTTGCTTAAGAAGCTTCTGTAGCTGACATTATCACTGGTCTTGAGCCATGTAGAACCAACCTTACCATCACTTGCTGCGTAGCGCTCAACATACTTGCGGATTGCGAATGTACCGCCATCAGCATACTGGAAAGGAAGCAATGTGCGATAGTCACTCTTCGAAGTGAAAGGATGAAGATCTGAGTAGTTATTTGTAAGATCGGAAGAGTTTGAAAGAAGGTCTTCAGACGCTACAAGATAAACAGTTTCTGCCTGTGCCATCTTGTCCTTGTAGCCTCCATACATAAGGCCTACCTCTGTATTCTTAGCGTATGACTCAGAAGATGTGTGCATGTAAGTAATCTCGAAAATGCTCTCGAAAGAATTACCTTGACCGAAAATCTGAGTGAATGCACAAGTGTTTGGGCTGAAAGTTGAACCCGCTTCCTCTGCAAGAAGAGGGAAACCATACTTTGTGAGAACCTCTTTGTCAACATACTTAGTCAAGTCAAGCTTGCCATCGCCAAACTGGTTTGTGCGGTACTGCTCTGCCTTGTAGTTGAGCACCCAGTCACAGTATCTGATGCACTCGCGATAAGCTTCCATCTGAGTGCTGCGGTCACGATTGGCATCACTTGCTTTCCAGAGATAAAGCTCTGCAAGGAGAGAATACATAGCAGCACGAGTAATTTTGCCTGTGCTCTGCTCTGCAATAGTACATCCATCAGCAGCAATATTCTTGAGAGGAGCTGCATCCTTATAAGGCTCAACATCCTTAATGAGCGAGTCGATTACATCAGCAAATGGAATTGCTGGTCGGCGATACTGCTGAGAGTCATCGATAGATGGCTCTGTGCAATAAGGCACATTCTTGAATGTCTTAGCAAGAGTGAGGTAAGACATTGCACGAAGAGCTTTGCACTCTGCGATATTGCCATCGAGAAGCGACTTAGTGTAGTTAGGGTCTTCTTTTTCAACCTGAGGAGCATAGTAGATTACTGTGTTGCATCGGTTGATTACCTTATACATTGCGCTCCAGTCGCAGTAGCTGTTAGTTGTCTTGAGGTTGCCCTTGAGCAAATTCTTAAGATTTGCATTTTTGTCGATGTCTGGACCAGCAAGCACATTGTCAGAGCGAGTTTCGCCCCACACGATGAGATTGGTGATGTAGCCATTCTCCATCAAGCCTGCATAGCAAGAGTTCACGACGCTCTGAACATCTTCCTTGTTAGTCCAATAGTTCTCGAGCACCACATCGTTGAGCGGAAGCATGTCGAGGGAGCATCCTGTGACAGAGAGTCCTACGACTGCTGAGGCTGCGATGAATTTTATTTTATTCTTTATATTCTTCATAATGTGTATAAACTATTAGAATGAAACAGAAGCACCAAGTGTGAATGACTTAGGGCGTGGAGTACGAGAGCCGTCTGTTGCAGCTGTCCAACCTGCCTGAGCAATTTCAGGGTCAGCGCCTGAGTACTTAGTGATACAGAATACATTGTTAACAGTAAGGTTCATGCGCAAAGACTTGAGACCGAAGTTCTTAAGCAAGCGTGGCTCGAATGTGTAAGAGAGCTGAGCATAGTTAAGACGGAGGAATGAAGCATCCTCTACGAAGCGGTCAGAACCGAGGTAGTTGAATGTATCGAAGTTAGTCTGACGAGTTGCAGCGCGTGGGATGCTTGTGATGTCACCCTCGTTGTGCCAACGCCAGTTGACTGCCTGGCTCATGTTTGAGTTTGTTGCCATGTTCTCAACACCCATGCGAGCTGCGTTGATAACCTTGTTGCCGTAACGGTAGTTGAACTGGAGATTGAGAGACCATCCTGTGTAGTTGAACTTGAAGCCGAAACCACCAGTGAGCTTAGGAAGTGAAGAACCGAGGTAAACGATGTCGAGCTCATTGATCTGACCGTCGTTGTTTACATCCTCGTACTTAGCGTCACCACCTACGAACTTATACTTGTGACCAGTGCGTGTTGCGCTGCCATAGTCGAAGTACATGTCCTTTGGCACACCTGTAGGACCATAAACAACTTCACCAGCTTCGTTGTGAGCAACAGGAGCATTAGGACCGCTCACGCCAGGAACCTCAACCTCTGAGTAGTCTGTGTACTGGTAAACGCCAAGATAGCGGAAACCGTAGATAGAGCCGAGTGGGTTGTTGAGCTGAACGCGGCTAAGGTAAGAACCATTGTCATAGTTGAAGTCACCGTTCATAGTCTTGAGGATTGTCTGATCCATGTCGATAACTTCGTTGCGGTTGTTAGCGAAAGTGAGGTTGAAGTCCATGTTGAACTTGCCAGCCTTAATCACTCTGTGACCATTGACATTGAATTCCCAACCATTGTTGCGCATAGCACCTGCATTCTTATATGAAAGAGATGTGTAACCTGATGAAGAAGGGATTGCGAAACCACCCATGAGAAGGTCTGTTGTCTTCTGAGTATAAATAGAGAGGTCACCATCAATCAAGCCATCGAAGATTCCGAAGTCGAAACCGAGGTTGTAAGTTTCCTTCTCTTCCCAGCGGAGGTCTGCAAGACGGATGTTGCTTGGGATGATTGAGTTAGAGCCCATGTAAGAGCCGCCATTTGAATACTTAGAATAGAAGAGGTACTCACCACCTGGCTGGCGACCTACAATACCCCAGCCTGGACGGATAGAGAGCATGTTGATCCACTTAACCTTTTCCATGAATGGCTCATCGCTGATGTTCCAACGGAATGAGAGACCAGGGAAGTTACCCCAGCGGCGCGAAGGACCGAACTTAGTAGAACCGTCGCGACGGAGAGTTGCATCTACGATGTACTTGCCCTTGTAAGCATAGTGGAGAGAGAAGAGGAAGAACTGTGACTTCCACTCACCTGCACCTGAAGACATGCCTGTTGTAACACCACCTGCGAGAGGAGAAGTGATTGAGCCAGATGTTGGCAACCAGTGCTGTGAGAGGTTCTGTGAAGAAGAAGAACCTACATCATACTGATAGCGAGCCATGAAGAGGAGGCTATGTGCTTCGTTTGTGAAGTGTGGAGTATAAGTGAGAGTGTGGCGAGTAGAGATACCGTGGCTCTTGTATGAGCTTGATGATGCACGGTTGTATTCGTCACCGCTCCAGTTTGTTGCAATGAGCGTGCCTGGGAAGAACTCCTCAGTGTCGCTTGACTGGATGTTGAAGATTACCTGACCCTGATACTTCAAGCGATGCTGATCAGCCTCAGTGCCAAGCATGTCGTAGTCGAGGATGAACTCAGGAGAGAGACGAACCATCTTTTCGATGTTTTTGCCATAGTGCTGCATAGCAACAGGGTTTGGCATAGCATACTGGTCGTCGAGCAAGCTGTAGGTGCCGTTGTGAGCCTTAGTTGCAGCATTGAAGCCACCTGTAGCTGTTGTGATGTATGGGTTCATTGTGTAGAAGCGGTCGGTGTCGCGGCCGTTTGCATCCTCTTCATATACAGAGAGGTTAGGCATCTTGTTGAGGGCGATACCGAGAGGCTCCTTGCCACCTGCGCGATTTACACGATTGTTCTTAGTGTAGTTGAGGTCGAAGTTTGTAGAAACCTTGATACGGTTGCTGACAAAGTAGTCGAGAGCTACACGAGTAGTGAAACGGTCGAGCTGATTCTTGATGATTGTACCTGTCTGGTGGTCATAGCCGCCAGAGATACGGAAGTTTGCCTTTTCACCACCACCTGTGAGGGAGATGAAGTGCTGATGGCTCTGACCGAACTGCTGTACTTCCTTAACCCAGTCTGTGTTGTCATTATACATATTATATTCTGACCAGTTAGGGTTGTAGTTGATTTCTGGGATGTAGTTCTTTGAGTTCTGATCTGAGAAACCTGTCTGCATCTTAGGGTTGAAGTAAGCCTCCTTCATGTACATTGTGTAGTCGTCACCATTGAGGAGCTTGTAAGCTGTTGGCTGCCAGCTGCCTGTGAAGCGGTATGAGTACTGCACCTGTGTGCTTCCACGATTACCACGCTTTGTCTTGATTTCTATTACACCATTAGCACCCTGTGAACCCCAGATAGCTGTAGCGGCAGCATCCTTGAGCACTGTGATAGACTCGATATCCTCAGGGTTTACTGAAAGGAGCTCGGCAAACTTCTCTTCGTTGGCATTTGTGTAGTCAAAGTCGGCGTCAGCGTCGTTTGTCCAAACATTGCCGTTTACAACGATGAGTGGGTTTGCGTTACCATTGATTGTGCTGACACCACGAAGACGCATTGTTGTACCTGCACCAAGGTTACCAGAGTTGGCAACGATGTCGAGACCTGAGATACGGCCCTGGAGCGCTTCGTCAACTGATGTCATACCGAGACCTTCGAACTCCTTCATGTCGATTGTCTGAGAAGCTACAGAGATTTCGGTTACAGGGATTGAGAGGCCTGAAGACTGTGTTTTCTTAACAGCCTTGACCACAACTTCCTGAATCTGAGTTGTTGACTTAAGGACAATCTTACCGAAAGCCTTCTTATTGATAGGCAATGTCAATGTCTGGCAACCTACATAAGAGATGCGGATCTTGTCCTTTGGACTCACAATCTTGAATGAGAAGTTACCGTTGATATCGGTAACTCCGTGAGCGACGATACGGTTGTTGTTGTCAATTTCGACAACATTACACATCATCAGCGGATCAAAATCATCCCAGACCTGACCACTGATCACATCGCCCGCCTTGACCTGCGCCAATGCAGAAGTGCAGAAGCAGGCAAGAAGCATAAGGATTGATAATATTTTTTTCATGATAATGATTATTTACGGATGTTAGCATTGCTGTCGAGTGGCTTATATACATAAGTGAACTGATCCTTGTCGTAAACGAGCGGACCGTCAATGCCTTGAATTGCTACAGTAGAAGAGTTGTTGATGAGTGTAGAATAAGCATTTGAGATGCTCTTACCATCAATCCAATACTCGCGAGCCATGATATTAGGAACAACAACCTTGTGAGTCTCACCGATGTTGTCCTTCACTGTCATGCCGCCAGCAGAAACGCTTTCAACAATAATCTTGTAAGGACGACCTGGAGTATATTTGCCTGTGTAATAAGCTGGAGCCTCAGATAAATCAGGAGTAATCTTATTTACAGTCTCGTATTCTTTACCAAGAACAGTGATATGCTTCTCATCTACATACTTCCAATCGTCGTTTGCAGTTGTTGCTCTGATCAACTCTGTCTTTGATGACTCGTACTTATCAGCTATGAAGCCTTCGTCCATGTAGATAGAGTTGTCGTGCATGTGGTACTTAACGAAGTCAAGCATAGCCTCACGAAGATATGCTGCTGTCTTTGACTTCTCGCCTGGATGCTCTTCTTCATACTGAGTGTCATACTCTTCTGCAGCATCAACATCTGCTGGACGAGGCAAGCCCATGCTGTATGCCTTTTCCATAGCATCGTTTGTTGGAGCATACAATGTGTAGTGGAAGTTGTTGAGAAGGTAAGTTACCTTTGTGTTGCCTTCTACATTCTTTGGCTTCTCTTCTGCACCAACTTCACCGTAAGCCTTAATATTAATAAGGTTACCGTACTGCTTGTCAACAGATACATAAGAAGAAGAACCAAGCGTGTAAGTCTTGTTCACTGCACCAGAGTACTGAAGCACTGTGAGGAACTCAGAGAACTGGTCGCCGTGTGTTGCATTGTAGTTGGCAAGTGCACCGCAGACTGTCTTGTCTGTGCCCATGATAACGCCGTCCATCACATAAGACTTACCGTTGGTCATTGTGTAGATGTCTGTTACATGAAGCGGAGTGCCCCAGTCGTTCTGAGCAGAACCGTAAACCTTCATGTTGGCCTTGTCTGTATCGTCATTGCCTGTGTAGCCTTCAACCTTCACGAATGAGTTGCCCTTTGTGCGATAGAATGTCTTGCCTGGCTTGAATGGCTCGAGAACGATGATGTTGTCGAGGATGTCCTCAAGGCGGTCAGCAAGGATCTTGTCACCCGTATTGTTTGACTGGCCGTTGTAAGGACCTATAGCCTTGTTGCTCTTCCATCCGACACGCTGAGTGTAGGTGTCGCTTGTTGCTACCCACTTGTCGCCCTGAAGCTCGCAAGGATAAATTTCTGCATAGATGTTATCGCTTGGGAGGTCATACTTAAACTTCCACATGTTTGAAGTTGTTGCTCCGTAAGACACTGGGTCAACATAAGTGATGAGGCCCTGGTTTACAGGAATGAGGAAGCTGTAGTCTGCAACCATTGAGTTGAGGTATGCCTTGTAGTCGAGGAGGTCGATTGCCTTCTTGATGATCTTGAAGTTTGTTGTATCGACTACTGCAGGGAAAAGCACAGAAGAGTAAGATGTTGGTGCATAAACCTTTGAAGTTTTATACACGGCACCGTTACATGCAAGCTCTACGCTTTCAATTGAGTCCTTAGTGAGGTACATCTTTTCGTTGGCATCGTTGAGCACATCCTCGAAGCGAGAAGGAACTGACGCATTGAATGAAACGAGCATGTTTACATTTACAAGCTCTGCGAGTGTTGATGCTGGAGTGGCAGAGAGGCCCTTCATCACATCTGGCTCGTTCTTAGCGTAGTAGTTCTTGATAACCTTACCACCGCCATTGTTCCACCACTCTGTGATAGCTTCGTCTGTTGGAGCAAGCATTACTGCCATGTCCTCCATCATACCATCACGAGGGTTTGCAATGCGAGGCACATAACCATTCCATCCTGGATCGTACTTAAGTGTGCCTTCGTATGGGTTGCCATTCTTGTCTGCTGTCCATTTTTTATCTTGTGCTGATGTTGAACCAAATGAACGCTCAGAATAGTAACGCTTGATGAACACTGAGTCAACTTCTTTGCCTGTTGTAGCAGCGTAAGCTTTTGTGAGGTTGTCGCTGTAGTCAAGGCCTGCAAAGCGCTCGAGAATGCTGCTGAAGAGCTTAGTGTTCTCGCCTTTGCGGATTACTTCTGCCATATTGTCGAGTGGCAAGATTACATCGCTAACCTTGTGGACGAAGCCGTTCTTACAGAAGATGTTAGCCTCTGTAATCTTTGTGTTGTTGATGTAAGTGTCGTCTGGCTGACGAGTGCCAGCTAGCTGATTGTAGATGAAGTCGATATCCTCGCTTGTGATTTTGTTGGCAGACAAGAACTTCGCATTGAAGTGAATCATTGGAGCAGCCGAAGCGCTACCAAGGCTTGTTGGATTGTCTGAGAACATCACGATTGAGTCACGATTTGCACGCATCTCATCGAAGCGTGAGTTGTCCTGTGGAAGCATCTCGTCGTGAGTGCTTACTACGAGAACTGTGTCGTAGCCTGACTGAGATGTGTTGCGACGGCAAACCTCACCGCGTACTGGTGTTGCCTGAGCATCGCTTAAATCGCCTGCTGCATAAGACAACATTGTAGTTGTGTAAGGGTTGTCAATCATTGCAGAATTGAGCAAAAGCTTCTTCTGCGACAGACTCAACTGAGAGTAAGAAGATACTCCCCACTTGTTGTTCTTGTAGAACCTGTCGAAAGCGTCGTCATCGGCAATGAACAAAGTTCTACTACCTGTCATGGACAAGATTTCCTTCTGGTCCAGGTCTTCGATCAACTGCATGAAATTCTTGTAGTTACCCTGCTTTTCCATGTAACCATAGATACTGTTCAGGCCCGAAGGCTGATCAGTGTCGAGGTCGTAGGTGTCAGAGCAGGAGAACATACCCAAACCAGCAGCAAACAGTGCGCCTCCTACCAGGAGGTGTCTGCATAGTTTTTTCCTCTGAGAGTAATACAACATAATATTAGAATAGTTTTGATTTGAATATTCTAAATGATTAGTAAAAAAAGTACGACTACGGTCGAAATGAACACACTGATGACAAAGTGCGTGTCAGCCTAACATGAAGCTAAGTGTTCTCAAAAACAGACAATGCGAGCTTGAGCACTTCCGCTGAATTGCTTTGCTTCGCGGTGTTAGCATAAATACGAATACTTAGTACATATTTAGCTGTTTTGACCCACCCGCCATAAGCGATGTTACATTGCAGACTTTCGTCAGATAAAGATATTAGTTTTGTTTGTATTAGAACATGCTCGGCCAACATTTGCGCAAATTACCCGAACACGATACTTTTACATTGCAAAGGAACGAAAATAATATGATATAAACAAAAAATAAACTAAAAGAATTTAAAGAATGGTTAGTTTTAACAATGCAGTGTGTAATATAGGCCCTAAAAAGTAAAAAAAGGTTAAAGGTTAAGGGGCAGGGTTGCCTGCCCTATTTCCGGCTACTAGTTTGCGCCCGTCACGCTTTATCGCTTATGCCCGAGAAGCCTTATCGCTTGCAAGGCGTAAGCGATAAAGCGTATACCCGTACGAATATACGGCGATGGCGACGGACAATAACATGGGAGGCGAGGACATTGTTGGATCTATAGGAACCTAGATGAGATCGGCGTAGCCAACATTTAGTTCACCGTTAGGTAATTAGTGTAAAATCTTTTTTGCACTTCGTGCTGAAAGGGAAAACCTCGAAAAACCTTCTAAAAAACCTTGAAAAACATTATGGTTTTTATGGGTTGATAAGGGTTTTTATGGGTTTTTCCTTTCAGCACAAAGTGCAAAAAAAAAGCGGACAGCCTCAAGATTGAAGCTGCCCGCAGTGTTAATAACAAACGAGAATATATGTGTTTTTACTTTTTAATAACGCACTTTCTTGCCATTGACAATGTAAATGCCATGTGCTGCAGGAACTGCAACTTTTC
>JAGHVC010000228.1 GCA_018064505.1 Candidatus Minthosoma caballi
AAAGTAAGTCTCTTTATACATTATTCTAATAATTTTATTGCTTTTCTTTCGATTTTGTGAAAAAATATTTAACTTTGCACCTTGAATCGCCGTGTGCCAATAGGCTTTTTTCGGCGTTTTTCCTATATGATAATCACAACAATCAATAAATAATAACAATTCAACAAAATGCAAAACAAAGGATTTATCAAGTTTTTAGCAGTGGCGTTGACCCTCATCTGCCTCTTCTACTTGTCATTCTCTGTTGCTACTTCTTATGTTGAGAAGCAGGCAGAGGGCATGGAAGAACAGCAGGCTGAGCTCTATTTGGATTCGTTGAATACGACTCCATTCTACCTTGGTCAGTACACTCTCAAGGACTGTCGTGAAACTGCCATAGGTCTCGGTCTCGACCTCAAGGGCGGTATGAATGTCATCCTTGAAGTGAGCGTGCCTGAGGTGGTAAAGACATTGGCCGACCACAAAACTGACGAAGCTTTCCTTAAGTCTGTAAGCGAAGCAGCAAAGGAAGCTCAGGAAAGTCAGAGCGATTTCATCACACTTTTTGTCAGTGCCTATAAAAAGAATGCTGCAGGCAAGCCACTTTCGGCTATCTTCGCAACTCAGCAGCTTAAGGGCAAGGTTAACACAAACAGCACAGACGCTGAGGTAGAGAAGGTGCTCCGCCAGAGCGTTGACGAGGCTGTTGACAACTCTTTCAATGTGCTCCGCACTCGTATCGACCGTTTCGGTGTCGTACAGCCAAACATCCAGAAGATTGAAGGCCAAAGCGGACGCATCATGGTAGAGCTTCCAGGTATCAAAGAGCCAGAGCGCGTGCGCAAGCTCCTCCAGGGTAGTGCTAACCTCGAGTTCTGGGAGACTTACGATGCCCCAATGGTGACTCCATTGCTCGTTCAGCTCAACAACGCTCTTCGCAATGGTGGCGCTCCTGCTGAAGAGACAGCTGATAGCGTAGCTGCAGACACAACAGCAACAGCTGAAGTTGCAGAGAAGGCTGACAGCAGCAAGAACTCAGCAGCTTCTGTGCTCGCACAGGTTAAGGCTGACGACGCTGCAGCAGGCAAAGTTCCTGCAAAGGCTACAGAAGCAGCAAAGAAGGAGAATCCTCTCTTCGCAATGCTTCAGCCAACACAGGCTCCACGCGGCTGTATGGTTGCATACGCAATGGCTCTCGATACTGCAGAGATCAATGCAATCCTCAACAGCGAGGTTGCTAAGCAGATTTTCCCAGCAGACCTCAGCCTCAAGTGGGGTGTGAAGTCAATGGACAAGGCAGGTAAGATTTATGAGCTTTATGCAATCCGCACAACAGGTCAGAATGGTCGTCCTCCACTCGAGGGTGAAGTTGTGACTGAGGCAAAGGACGACTTCGACCAGTATGGCAACCCTGTTGTAAGCATGAAGATGAACACAGAAGGTGCTCGTAAGTGGGCTGCTCTCACAGAGGCAAATGTAAACCACTGTGTAGCTGTAGTTCTCGATAACCTCGTTTACTCTGCACCTAATGTAATGAATAAGATTGACGGTGGCAATACTCAGATTTCTGGTAGCTTCACTACAACAGAAACTCGTGACCTTGCTAATGTGCTTCAGTCAGGTAAGATGCCTGCTCCTGCAACAATCATTCAGGAGGACATCGTAGGTCCAACACTCGGTGCACAGTCAATTCAGGCAGGTTTCATTTCTTGTATCGTTGCGTTCATCGTATTGATGCTCTACATGGTTATCATGTACGGTGTTCGTGAGGGTATGGTTGCAAACTGCGCTCTCATCCTCAACTTCTTCTTCTCATTCGGTATCCTCACTTCCCTCGGTGCAGCCCTCACAATGTCTGGTATTGCAGGTATGGTGCTCACACTCGGTATGGCAGTGGATGCTAATGTGCTCATCTACGAGCGCACTAAGGAGGAAATGAAGGCTGGTAAGAATATTGCTGCAGCAGTTGCAGCTGGTTATAGCAATGCATTCTCTGCAATCTTCGACTCAAATGTGACTACAATCCTCACTGGTATCATTCTCTACAACTTCGGTACAGGTCCAATCAAGGGCTTTGCTACAACATTGATGATTGGTATCGTTTGTTCATTCTTTACTGCAGTATGGTTGACTCGTATCGTTTACGAACACTTCCTCAACCGTGGTAAGTGGCAGGATTTGAAGTTCACTACTGGCCTCTCAAAGAACATGATGCAGGGCACTAAGTTCAACTTCATGGGTAACTACAAGAAGTCATTCATTGGCTTCGGTGCTGCTCTCGTAGTTGTTCTTGCAAGCTTCGCAATTCGTGGCCTTAGCCAGTCAATCGACTTCACAGGTGGTCGCAACTATAAGGTAGAATTTGTAAAGCAGGTTGAGCCAGAAGCAGTTAAGGCTGCTATTGTAAAGCAGTTTGAGGCTAATAACAGAACAGGCGAGGCAATCAATGTTACTGTTATCGCTCTCGGTACTGACGGCAACAATATCCGTGTTTCTACAAACTTCGAGATCAATGACAATAGCGCAGAGGCAGATGCACGCATTGAAAGCCTTCTCTACAACTCATTTGTAGATGGTGGCATGATTGATGCTTCTGTTACTGAGGCTGCATTCCTCGACCGCGACAATCGCGAGGGCGGTTCTATCATCTCTTCTCAGAAGGTAGGCCCTGCAATCGCAGAGGACATCACTTACGGTGCAATCCTCTCTGTTTGCTTCGCAATCGTAGTAATCTTCCTCTACATCCTCGTTCGTTTCCGCAATGTAGCTTACTCAGTAGGTTCTATCATTGCATTGGTTGTCGATACTGTTCTCGTAATCGGTATGTTCTCTCTCTGCTACGGCTGGATTGGTTTCTCTCTCGAGGTTGACCAGACATTCATCGGAGCTATCCTTACCGTTATTGGTTACTCAATCAATGACAAGGTGGTTATCTTCGACCGTATCCGTGAGTCATTCAAGAACTATCCTAAGCGTGATCGTCAGCGCATCTTCAACGAGTCGCTCAACAGCACTCTCGCGCGTACAATTAATACATCTGTATCTACATTCATCGTTCTCCTCGTGATCTTCGTACTCGGTGGCGACAGCATCCGTGCATTTGCATTCGCAATGCTTCTCGGTGTAATCATCGGTACAAGCTCTTCACTCTTCATTGCCGCTCCTACAGCTTACCTCGTAATGGGTGCGCGCATCAAAGAAACTGACGAAGAAGAAACTAAGTAATAATGTCAGCATTTTCAATGCAGAAATAGACGAAAGTCAAGAAATACGATGATTATTTAGCAAATTGTCAAAATAATTGGAGCAAAGCTTTTCGCTTTGCTCCTTTTTTTGTAATTTTGCAGCACATTTAGCAATTAAAACAATCAACACAATAAAACATTCTATTCTATGGCTAAAATTAAGGTCGCAATTGTTGGCTACGGCAACATTGGAAAGTATGCACTCGAGGCAATTGAAGCTTCTTCTGATATGGAGTGCGTAGGCGTAGTGCGCCGCAACGGAGCAGAGAACAAGCCAGCAGAGCTTGCTAACTATCCAGTTGTAAAGAACATCAAAGAGCTTGAGGGCGTGCAGGTGGCAATCCTCGCAACTCCAACTCGTTCAGTTGAAGAGTATGCAAAGGAGTGTCTTGCTCTTGGCATCAACACTGTTGACTCTTTCGATATCCACACTCAGATTGTAGATCTTCGTCGTTCGCTCGACGCTGTTGCTAAGGCAAACAATGCAGTAAGCGTTATTTCTGCAGGCTGGGATCCAGGCTCAGACTCTATCGTTCGTACATTGATGGAAAGCCTTGCTCCAAAGGGCATTAGCTATACAAACTTCGGCCCTGGCCGTTCAATGGGACACTCTGTATGCGTGCGTTCAAAGGAGGGTGTTAAAGATGCTCTTTCTATGACAATTCCTGTAGGTGAGGGTATCCATCGCCGTATGGTATATGTTGAGCTTGAGGAAGGTGCTGATCTCGCAGAGGTTACTGCAGCTATCAAGGCAGACCCATACTTCGCAAGCGATGAAACTCATGTATTCCAGGTTGAGAGCGTAGATGCACTCAATGATGTTGGTCATGGTGTAAACCTCGTTCGCAAGGGCGTGTCAGGCAAGACTCACAACCAGCTCTTCGAGTTCAACATGAAGATCAACAACCCTGCTCTCACTGCTCAGGTGCTCGTTAATGTTGCTCGTGCTTCTCTCAAGCAGCAGCCAGGTGCTTACACAATGATTGAGATTCCTGTAATCGACTATCTCCCAGGCGACAGAGAGGAAATCATCCGCCACTTGGTATAAAGCAAGCCTCTTAACTACAGTTATAAATAAAAAAGGTGCGATTTATTTCGTACCTTTTTTTATTTATGCTATCTTTGCCTAAAAAATCAGTAGGTGACAAAAATTATTATATACAGATATGAAGAAGATCAGTATTGTGTTGATGGCTCTTGTTGCCATTCTTGTGGTTTCGTGCGACCTTAAAAAGGATCCAGAAAAGTCAGATGTTAAAATACTTCCTCTCAAAGAGATTCCTGGTATTTACGAAGCTCATGGCGTGATAGGTGAGAATACCAGCATGAATGTGCTTGAGTTCCTCAATGACGATGGCGACACATTATATATAAATATAAGCAACGCCTCAATCATGGGAGGTTGTATTGTTGGCAACGAAGTGCAGCTTGTTTACAATGTCACAGAGGATGCGAACATCGGCACGGTTGCAATCAATCTCACTTCTCTTCAGCATCTTTGGGGACAAAAAGGCGCCGATGGTCAAGAGCAGAGCCTTGAACTCAATTCAAACGGAAGAGCTGCAACTTACGATATGTCTATAGACTATAATAGCTGGGAAGTGCGTGACGGCCTCCTTCTTCTCCATTCTCCAAAGAAACTTGGCGACGAATCTCCTGCCATAGTCGACACTTTCCAAATCATGGAGCTTTCAGAAGATAACCTCGTTCTCATGAATGGCAATCTTGCCACTGAGTTCGAAAGAATAAACTAAGTGCTTATCGACGAAGGCGATAAGTTCAAGTGTAAAGCCAGAGGTGTGTCTCTGTGTGGAGGAAGACTTTTGTCAAAACAAACAATAGAGCCTTAAATTTTCTCTATTTTCTTTGCATGTTTCATTCTTTTACTATATCTTTGCAACACTCATTCGGAACTCATTCTGTTTGGGTGACTTAATTAATAGTGTTTGCTATTTGTTCGGGTTTAACTGAGAGTGTAGGAAGCTTATCAATACTGACCGAAGAACAGATTAGTGAATGCTCGTGCTGTTGCATGGGTGTTCTTGTCTGTCAGTATCGGTTTTCCTACCACCGCAGTTTTGGGCAAGAGTTGCCCATGCATTGTGTTGGCAGGAGGACAAAGTAGCAACACAGACGAGAGCATTATTCACTATTTATTAACAAAAAACAAAAGCGATGAAAAAAACAGTGTTACTATTGGGCATCCTTCTGGTAGCTTTGGCAGGATGCGAGAAAGACGACGACAATGAAAAGAAGCTCCCTGTACCTCCTACCTCCTCGTTTGTTGGAGATTGGGTGTATGACAGAAGCGCAGGCCTTCAAGGGCTGTATGAATTAGGGCTTTACAGATACTCAATTCATGAGGATGGAACTATGATAGAGTCTTTCGATAGCTATGTGCGTCCATCAACAGGTTATGTTTCTTATGTGAAAAGCTATGGGTGGAGAGAGTCTTCTGATACTATATATTACAAAGAAGCCTGGGGAAACACCGAGTATAAATGGCCATCATACAAAACTTCTGATGGCAAATTGTTCTTGATGGACGAGTTGTCAAAGACATACATTCCTTTTGTAAAGGTGGAGAATTGCATCGAGCCTTTGATGCCGATTTACAAATTGTCAATCATCCCTTCAAAATCAGAAGATGAGTTAAGCTTGCAGCCAAACGAGAGCTATAAACTGAGATGCGAGATTTATGCTACAGGAGCAAACTATAGTATTGATAATATCACTCTGCTTGTCACCTCGCATAACAAAGACACTGGTACAGTCGAGAAAGAAATTGATTTGTCCCAATACAAAGACAAAAACTATTGCTTTGAGATTCCATTCACAGCTCCTTCTGTGGGGACAGCCGTTTATTATGATTTGATTTACGACGGCACATATTCGGTGCCAAACTTCCGTGATGTAGAAATTACAGAATTCTCCCACAGGGCCAGCACAGGTTTCGGCGTAGAATAATCTTGTGCAACTTGTTTGTTCCCAATTGTTCGCAGATAAAAGGGTAAACGGGGAAGTGGAAATCGAAAAAACAGCAAATCACACATGCCAGCATGAGTCTGGTCTGTGTGATTTGCTGTTTTTTCGTATCAGTTTGTGAAGTCTCAAATGTTTTATTGCTTCACAAAGTACTGCTTAGAAAGGCAACTCAGATGTGTCGTCTGAATCTGTATCAAAGCCTTTTGATGCAGATGCTTCAGGTGCTGCTGGCTGAGCAGGAGGGAATGGGGCAACTGGATCTGCTGTAGGGATTGGAGCGGCGGCTGCTTGTGCTGCTGGCTCAACTTTCCAAGCGCGGATGTCATTGTACCAACGGCCCTGATACTCGCGAGCATTCACATCGAATGACACGGTGAGCTCCTGACCAACCTGTATGTTCATTGCCTTGATTTTGTCTTCCCCAAACACATTGAAGCACATGCGCTTTGGGTACTGGCCAACAGTCTCTTCGATAACATAATCCTGCATCATCCAAGGGTTGCCTGTTGTGCGGGCTACACCGCTGCGTGCCTCAAGCACTGCGATAATTCTTCCTGTAAATTCCATATTTTAAGTAGGTATTCAAAATTATTTATATAATGCTTTCGTAGGTGATTTTTGTAATATATGCCTCTCTTTGTCGCATCTTTTGCTTTTATTTTCAGTCATGTAGCCCGCTACACTCCTTCAAACTAAAAACAAAATCTGCTTCCAAATAGAGAACATATATTATAAAAATAATTATGAACACCTACTTAGTTTTTTAGTTTTTAGAGTTGCTGTAATCGCCATAGTAGCGAAGCGAATCGTCACCGTTCTTTGGATTTTATGTTTTTAGAGTACAAATGTACTGCTTTTTTTATAATTAGAGTGTTTTTGTTGGCCTTTTTTTTTATCCATTCCAAAAGTATTTATAACTTTGTGGCTAAATACAAATAATTAATATACGATGAGATTTAATGTTTCCAGCACAAGCCTCTGCAATCGCTTGCAGACTATAAGCCGAGTGCAGAGCTCTAAGAATGCTCTGCCAATTCTCGACTGCATACTTTTCGAACTTCAGAACGGGGAATTGAAGCTCACTGCTTCCGACAGTGAGACAACAATGATGTCTCACATTGATGTGACAGATGCTGATGGTGAAGGTAAGTTCGCTATCGAATCAAAGCAACTTATCAACTCTATCAAGGAAATTTCGGAGCAGCCTATCACTATCAATGTCGATCTGCAGACATTTGCAATTGAAATTAACTACCAGAATGGCAAATACAACTTCGTAGGCCAGAACGGCTACGAATATCCTGTTCCTCAGAGCATTAACGGCTCTACTCGCCAGCTCTCGCTCGACAGCCAGGTGATGCTCAATGGCATCAGCCGCTCTCTCTTTGCTGCTGCCGATGATGAATTGCGTCCTCAGATGAATGGTGTTTACTTCGACATGGCAGCCGACAGCATCACATTTGTTGCAAGTGATGGCCATAAGCTTGTTCGTGACCGTGTTCATTCTGTTCATCCAGAAGGGCCATCAGCATTCATTCTTCCTAAGAAGCCAGCTCTTCTTCTTAAGGCAGTGCTTCCTAAGGATGAAGGTGAGGCAATTGTTCGTTTCGATGATCGCAACGCAGAGATTTCTCTTGCTGACTACACTATCAGCTGCCGTCTCATTGAAGGCCGCTATCCTAATTATAACTCTGTTATTCCGACAGATAACCCATTCCGTGTCACAGTTGATCGTCTTGCATTCATCAGCGCGCTGCGTCGTGTCAGCGTGTTTGCAAGCCAGAGCAGCTCACTCATCAAGCTTCAGGTTGACAACAACACGCTCACGGTTTCTGCACAGGATCTCGACTTCTCTACAAGCGCAGAGGAGCACATCATGTGTGAGTATGATGGCACATCTATGAGCATTGGCTTCAATGGCCCATTCCTTATTGATGTCCTTAACAGCATTTCTTGCCAGGACATCGTTCTCGAACTTGCCGATCCAAGTCGTGCAGGTGTAATCACTCCTGCAGATCAGGAGGAGAACGAGGACTTGCTGATGCTGCTTATGCCGATGATGCTGAATGACTAAAAGCCCCCCTAACCACCAAAGGGGGCATCCATGCGGAGTATTTGCAGTGAACGCCTTGCGCAAGGGTGCATTGGAGAATGAATATGAAACTAAAACTATCCAAACCAATTATATTTTTTGACTTGGAGACTACAGGAGTTGATGTAGCAAAGGACCGCATTGTGGAACTTTGCTACATCAAAGTTTTTCCTAATGGCAACGAAGAGTCAAAGTCTATGCGAATAAATCCAGGAATGCCAATACCAAAAGCATCGACAGAGGTGCATGGCATTACTGATGCGGATGTGGCTGATTGTCCTAAGTTTAGTGACATAGCAGATGATTTATACGCAACATTCGATGGCTGCGATTTAGCAGGCTTCAATTCCAACAAGTTCGACATCCCGCTGCTTTGCGAGGAATTCTTCCGTCTCAACATGAACTTCGACATTTCAAAGTGCAAGTGTGTTGATGTACAGAACATTTACCACAAGCTGGAGCGTCGTACTCTTGTAGCAGCATATAAATACTATTGTGGCAAAGATCTGGAGAATGCGCATTCGGCATTTGCCGACACTCGCGCCACGCTCGAAGTGCTTGAAGCTCAGCTTGACAAGTATCCAGAAGATTTGAAAAACGATATTTCATTCTTGTCAGAGTATTCAAAAATGAATAACAATGCCGATTTTGCTGGTCGCATGATTTATGATGAGAATGGAGAGGTGCTTTTCAACTTTGGCAAGCACAAGGGACGCAAAGTCGTTGATGTGCTTCGCATAGAGCCAAGCTACTACAATTGGATGATGCAAGGTGATTTCCCTCAAAACACCAAGCAAGTGCTACAAAAAGTGTATTTAACATCGAAGAACAAAAGGACTCACTCTTAACTTTAGTAATACATGAATACGGAATCAACAAGTGGAGTATCAGCTCCCCTCCATTTTGCAGAAGGGGCAGGAGAAGGGTCTTTGCTCGGCAAGAAAATAGTTCTTGGCATCACAGGCAGCATTGCAGCCTATAAGTCGTGCCTCATCATACGCCAACTCATCAAGAAAGGCGCAGAAGTTCAGGTTGTTATAACTCCTGCAGGAAAAGAGTTCATCACTCCTATCACGCTTTCGGCCCTCACTCACAAACCTGTCATCAGTGAGTTCTTCTCTCAGCGTGATGGGACTTGGAACAGCCATGTGGACCTTGGCCTCTGGGCAGATGCTATGCTCATAGCTCCTGCCACAGCGAGCACAATAGGCAAGATGGCTAATGGCATTGCAGACAATATGCTCATCACTACATACCTCTCCATGAAGGCACCGGTGTTCGTGGCACCTGCAATGGATCTTGATATGTATGCTCATCCTTCTACGCAGAATAACCTCAAGACTCTTCAGTCATATGGAAATCACATCATTGAGCCAGGCACAGGTTTCCTTGCTTCCAAGCTTGAAGGCAAGGGCAGAATGGAAGAGCCAGAGAACATTGTTGCTCAGCTTGAGGCATTTTTCTCTCAGCAGGGCGACTTGCTTGGCAAGAGAGTTTTAATCACAGCAGGTCCTACTTACGAAAAGATTGACCCGGTTCGTTTCATTGGCAATTATTCTTCAGGAAAGATGGGTTTTGCTCTTGCGGAGGAGTGTGCCAGCCGTGGAGCTCAGGTAGAGTTCGTTTGTGGTCCTGTTTCAACGACAATGAAGCTTTCTCATCCTAGCATTCATCGCATCGATGTAGAGTCTGCACAGCAGATGTATGAGGCTTGCATGAGCCTATATCCTTCGATGGATTCGGCGATTTTGTGCGCCGCAGTAGCAGATTTCACTCCCGAGACAGTAGCCGATCAGAAGATAAAGCGCAAGGGTGATGACATGGTTGTGCGTCTCAAGCCAACGCAGGATATTGCAGCTTCACTTGGCAAGATAAAGCGCGAAGGACAAACCCTCATAGGCTTTGCGTTGGAAACTAACGATGAAGAATCTAATGCACAAGGCAAGCTTCAGCGTAAAAACTTCGATTTCATCGTGCTTAACAGTCTCCGTGACCAAGGTGCAGGTTTCCGCACAGACACTAATAAGATTGCAATTATCACAGCAACAAGCAAGACAGAGTATCCTCTTAAACCAAAGACAGAAGTTGCAAAAGATATTATTGATAATCTCAAGAAAGTGTTAGGATAGATTCTGTCTTATGAAAGAATAGGAATGAAAAATAAAAGCTTCTGCGACTCATAGTGAGTTGCGGAAGCTTTTATTATATATGCGTTTTGCTTTGAATGGATTATTTCCCTTGTTTCTTTCTTGTGTTTTTGTCTCTAAAGATATAAGATTGCTTCAGGCCCCATGTTGAAGATGAGGTCTATGATGCTGAGGTTCTGCAAGAATCCATGCTTCTGCTGAAAAACTTGATAGTAGGGCTTCTGTTGCTTTGCTATGATTTCGTTGTCAGCGGATATGCCATTGAATTCTTCTGTTCTTTTAGTGATAGGCTGTATATCTATCAGCTCACAGCATTTGGCAGTCAATGCTTCATTGAAATCCATCAAGAATGTCCATTCTTTCCGATAGAATGGGCAGAAATCGTCTTGGAGATACTCGAAAAAAGGGGAATTGAAGTAGCTCGATTCCAATGCATACCAATGCTGGCGCTGCCATTCTGAGTGCTTGCTTATTTTCACATCTCTCATCAAGCATTTCCCCCCGATGAAATCGCTCTTGTCAATAGGAATTGTGAGGTTGAGCGCACCATTAGGCGAATCTATCGTGCATCGGTTCCTAATTGTTTGCTTGTGATAGTTCTCGTATTGCTCAATGAAAATTGGTTCGCCAGTCTTGAGATTGGCGAACCAAGATATAGGAGGTAAATATGCTGATTGCAGAATCATTACTTAGTAATGCTATAAGAAGTCACATTGAGAATTCTTGTAAGTTATTATACATTACTTAATGTTATCAACCCAAGTGAACAAACGCTTCCAGCGCACGCCGTGAGTGTTGCCGTAGCGGTCGGTGATGAGAGAAAGCCAGATGAAGAGAGGCTTGCCTACGATGTGATCTTCTGGCACGAATCCCCAGTAGCGGCTGTCTGCCGAGTTGTGGCGATTGTCACCCATCATCCAGTAGTAATCCATCTTGAATGTATACGAATCAGTTTCCTTGCCATTGATGAAAATCTTGCCATCCTTCACCTCAAGCTCATTGTTTTCATACACGCGAATTGGGCGCTCGTAGATTGCGAGGTTGTCGAGAGTAAGCTTGATGCTCTGTCCTTTGGCAGGAATCCACAAAGGACCGTAGTTATCGCGTGTCCATCCATACTGATGATTGAGTGGATACATGTTGCCAACATAGCCATCCTTGATTTCCACGACACTGTCGCAGAACTCCTTGTTAGCACGAAGAGCATCAACTGCCATCTTTGTGAGAGGAAGTCCGTAAGTGTGGTCAAGCACTTTGTCGCGGTCTTCATCGCTAATGCCGAGGGCTTCGCACATTTCGTCAGAGAAAACCTGATTGTTGCGAGTATAAACTTTGTAGTTGAACTGGGCGAATGTAGGTGTTGGCTGAGCTTTTCCATCTACATAGATAATCTTATCCTTAATCTCCAAGTTCTGTCCAGGCAGACCCACGCAACGCTTCACATAGTTCTCGCGACGATCGGCAGGACGAGCCACCACCTGACCGTAGATATTAGTCTGAGTAGCAATGATTTGCTTGCCAACGCTGTAGAGCTGGTTGTACATCTGCTCTTGCTCCTCCATTGGAAGATCTTGCATGAAAGGCACTTCAAATCCTTGCTCAATGGCAGCTTGACATCCAAGCTCAAAGCACTTTGCATAGTAATCGCCATTGTAATCTACTGCAACTGTGTCGCCAGCAGGGTAGTTGAACACCACGATGTCGCCATACTCCACTTTGCCGAGACCTTTCACGCGGCGGTATTCCCACTGTGGCCATTCGATGTAAGACTTGCACTTCACGAGCGGCAAAGTGTGCTGAGTGAGCGGCATTGTGAGCGGAGTCTGCGGAATGCGCGGACCGTAGCTCACCTTGCTCACGAGCAAAAAGTCGCCTGTGAGGAGAGTCTTCTCCAGCGAAGAAGAAGGAATCTGGTAGTTCTGGAAGAAAAAGTTGTTGACGAAATACACAGCAACGAGGGCAAACACAATTGCGTCCACCCAGCTCATGATCGTGCGAGCAATGTCATTCTCCAAGTCTTTCCACCATGTCCACTTTATCTTCTTAGTGATGTAAACATCAAAAATGAAAGGCACGACAATGAGTCCCCACCATGAGCCAACCCAATAGAGGAAGGCAAGGTACAGAATTGTCACCACAGCAAACTTAATCCACTGCAGCACAGGCTTTTCCTTTTTTTCCGTTCTGCTTTGTCCCGAGCGGGCAGCCTTTATTGCTTTATAATCAATTCCCATTTTGAGTGAGTTGTTGAGTTGTTTTTAGATTTACGAGGATTCGAAATGTCGAATAAACGATTAGCCGACTAAAACTTAAACATATCGTCAATAGTCAGCAATCCGCTGTTCTTTGCTGTAAACTCAGCAGCAAGCACAGCGCCGAGCGCGAATCCCTGACGAGAGTGAGCATCGTGAGTGATGGTAATCATGTCTTCAGGAGAATCGTATGTAATAGTATGAATGCCAGGCACTTCTTTGCGGCGGATGTCATCAATGCGGAGCACATCAGCAGCAGTCTCATGCAATCCCCAGCGGCTTTTGCGGTCGATGTTCTCCACAATTTGCTCAGCCAAAGTGATAGCAGTGCCAGAAGGAGCGTCAAGTTTATGCACATGGTGAGTCTCAACCATGTTCACATCATACTGCTCAAACTGGTTCATAATCTTAGCAAGATACTTATTCACAGCAGAGAAGATAGCCACGCCCACGCTGAAGTTGCTTGCCCAGAAGAGAGTCTTGCCATCCTCTGTGCATGCCTTTCTCACTTCGTCGCCATGCTCCTTCATCCATCCTGTGCTGCCGCTCACAACCTTCACACCAGCTTTCCATGCTTTCAGGTAGTTGTCGAACGCAGTCCATGGAGTAGTGAATTCTATTGCAACATCAGCACTGGCAAATGCCTCGCTTTCAAAATCTTCCTGATTGTCAATATCTATGATGCTCACAATTTCGTGACCTCTATTGAGGGCAATCTGCTCAATCATCTTGCCCATCTTTCCGTAACCAATAAGTGCTAATTTCATGTCGAGTTTTTATTGTTTCAACCACGAACTTACTACATCTCCCGAAAGCCATCAAGCTTGCCTTTTTCGTTAGTTTCGTTCTTTTTCGTGGCTCATTAGTTGTTGGGTTGCCTTGTAATTAAAGACTTTAAGATAAGAAAAATCATGCAAAGTTAATCATTTAGAAATAAAAATAGTAACTTTGAACAAATTTTAATACAAAAGATATGGAACAATTGCTTCATTATGTGTGGAAACACAAGATTTTTCCGCTTCGTCAACTCACCACAACCGATGGCAGGGAGATTGAAGTCTTGAATCCAGGCTTGCACAACACCAATGCAGGCCCCGACTTCCTTGATGCCAAAGTCAAGATTGACGGCACCGTGTGGGTGGGCAATGTGGAGATTCATCAGCGCACAAGCGACTGGTTCCGTCACCACCACGATAAAGACGCGGCGTACGAGAATATAATCTTGCATGTAGCTACGGATGTTGATCAGCAATTGGCCTATCCCAACGGTCAGCTTATCCCGCAGTTGCAGCTCTCAGTTCCGTCCTATGTGAGCGAGCATTATGTTGAGCTTTTCAAGAGCGACCACCAGCCTCGTTGCTCCGAAGTGGTAGGCACTTTGCCGTTGCTCATGGTGCATAATTGGCTGACATCCTTGACATTGGAACGCTTCGAGCAGCGCACCACTCAGATTATGGAGCGTCGCGAAAAGCTCAACAAGAATTGGGAAGACACGCTCTTTGTTACCATTGCCCGCAACTTTGGCTTTGGCATCAATGGCGATGCTTTCGAGGCGTGGGCAAGCAGCATTCCGATGAGTGCCGTGGGCAAGCATCGCGACGATTTGTTTCAGATAGAAGCCATCTTTTTTGGGCAAGCAGGGTTGCTGAATGAAGAATTAAAAATTAAGAATGAAGAATCAGCAACTGAGGATGTTGAGTACTATAATAAATTAAGGAAAGAATACAAATACCTCCGTCAGAAGTTCACTCTCACTCCAATCGATCCAAAACTTTGGCGTTTCCTCCGCCTTCGTCCTCAAAACTTCCCGCATGTGCGCATTGCTCAGCTGGCAATGCTCTACTATGAGCAGCACTTGAATCTTTCTCGCCTGCTCAATGCAGAAACACTCGATGAAGTTCATGCACTCTTCGACACCCATGTCAGCGACTTTTGGCGCACCCACTACACCTTTGATTCTCAAGCATCAAAACCCGCAGAAAAGTCACTCTCAAAGTCATCGCTTGCCTTGCTCACTATCAACAGCGTTGCTCCTATCCTTTTCGCATACGGCAAGTACAAATCCAATCAGCCCCTCTGCGACCGCGCTTTCTCTCTTTGGGAAAGCATCAAGCCAGAGAGCAATCACATCATTCGCAACTGGGTTGCAGCAGGAGTGGCATGTGAGAATGCAGCAGATTCTCAAGCGCTTATCCAACTGACTCGCAGCTATTGCGAACCTCACGAATGTCTTCGTTGCAAGTTTGGCTATGAGTTTATTCGACGCACCCCAGGGTTGCTCCGCGAGGAGTAGCGCTTGCCCCCCGCCACGCTTCGTCTCTTACGCCTTGCAAAGCAGAAGGTGAAAAACCTGCTTCCCTAAAGTGGTGTGACTCACACCACATATACCGGTGTGACTCACACCACTTTAGAGATACAAAGCATAAGCCAGCGAAGGCTCGCCATGCAACTCTACAGAGATGAAAGGCATAGGCCTAAACAGCAGTAAACTATTGCAGATACTTGACAATTCTCGCACATAATGGGATGTTGTTCTTGCCTGAAAAATCACGAAACGGCTTGTTCCTTTAAAAAATTATTTATAACTTTGCAATACTAATGACGGACTCAGTATCAACATCCAATTTCAGTTTCGGCGAAGGACCATTCCAGAGTGGGGATACATTTGCTAACTTCCAGGAGATACCTTCTTCTGGCTATAACGCTTTGCAGAGAGCGAACCGGAACGGAAAATTGTTTGTTCTGAAAGGCTTGAAACCCGAGTTCTTGCAAGTAGGAATTTATGAGGAGGCTTTACGAAAGGAGTATGACATACTGTCGTCTTTGCAGCATCCTAACATCATTTCAGCAGAGTCGTTTGAAGAAGTTGAAGGCTTGGGAAAATGCATCGTGCTGGAGTATGTTATCGGCAAGAGCCTACGCGATGCGCTGAAAGAAGGAATGTCGATGGAGGTCAAACTGCAGGTGATTGGTGAATTGCTCGATGCCATTGAATACATACACAAAAAGCAGATTGTGCACCGCGACCTGAAACCAAGCAACATCATGATAGCAGATGATGGAAGTCATGTGAAAGTGATCGACTTCGGTTTGTCAGACAGCGAGATGTACACATTCCTTAAGCAACCTTCGGGTACAGAGGCGTTTATGTCGCCAGAACAGAAAGAGTCATCGGTGAGTGATTCGCGAAACGACATCTATAGTCTTGGCTGCATAATGGAATGCATGAAGCTGGGGAAGAAGTATGATGCGTTGATTGGGCGTTGCAAAAGTCCGATAGATGAAAGATTTCAGACAATTGCAGCTTTGCGTTATGATATAAATAAGGTGGAGAAGCGCCCTGTGTGGAAATGGCTTGCAGCAGTAGCTGCTGTGTTTGTATGTCTGATACTTTTGGGTGTCCGTTACCATTGGACGGACGATGTGTATCAGTTTGCACATGGAATAGAGCTTACGCATTATGACTTCAAGGAGGATGGCATATATTACAATGTGCTGACACACGGTGAAAGTCCAACCGTGGAGGTCACGAACAACGGCATTGTGGGATGCTACCGAGGTGACTATACCATCCCTGATAGCGTTTGCCATAGTGACTGTTGGTATCGGGTGACAAGAATCGGTGATGATGCTTTCAGCCATTGTCCGTTCTTGGAGGCTCTTGTGCTTCCTGCCACAATCGAAAGTCTGGGAAATAGCGTCTTTAATTATAGTCGTACATTGGCAACAATCAGTTTGCCAGACGGAATAGCTTCCATGGGAGATTCTTGTCTGCGAAACTGCGATCGTCTCCGTTCTGTCCGTTTGCCAGAGGGAATGGACGAAGTACCACCATATTTTCTTTCTGGAAGTTCAAGTGTGCGCTCACTTTATTTGCCTGAACATCTGAAGGTTATCCGTCGTGATGGATTGGCAGGTACAGGGCTTGACAGCATATCATTGCCAGAAGGGTTGAGGTCGATCGAAAGAGGTGCTTTCTGGGCTTGCCTAAGTTTGAAAAGGGTGCGCATACCTGCATCCGTAAATGTGATGGGCGACTTTATCTTTTGGCATTGCGACTCATTGAGGGATGTGCATGTCTGTTGGCAGAAACCGCTCAACATCACAAATATCTTTCAGGACTTGAAAGATGTGACGCTCCATGTGCCAAAAGGCACGCGCGAAGCGTATATGAAATCAGAAAACTGGAAGGAGCTTAATGTTGTGGAAGATTAGGTGTTTGAAAGACTATGCCACCATCTTTTCCGCAAACATACCCACATGGTGGCATTCCTTCGTGTACCAAATCGACAAGCACAAGTGGCTGATGCTCAATGAAAACATGGCACTTGAAAGTGTCGCCTACGGATAGTTTGCTGTTTTTGCTTTCTGTTACCATCCACACATCGTTGCCCGAATATCGTAATGCAATGCTTCGGTTAGGTTTCCACATCACAATCATAGTTTCTCCAGGTTGCAGCCTGTCTGTGGTCATCTGTTTGTGTCCATAGAAGAGGTTGCTTGTCTCTTTTGCATCATCCGAAACATCGCGATTGCAAAAGGCATCCCAATTTACAAATCCCACATATGCAGCAAGAGCATTGAGAGTTGATATTCTCATCTCTCCGCGAGCCTCATCATCCTTAGCTACATATCCCCAAAAGCGTTTCAAGGTAGAAACGCTTAAAGGCGTATTTGTGCGGTCATAAATTCGTAGCGCCAAAAAATCAAAGTCCTTTGGCGTCTGTATTTTCCTACCCGTCACTTCTTCCACTATGCGACGAATATCATCATATTCTGGCTTGTCTTTTCTCATTTGGTTGCAAAGGTAAGCATATTTTATATCATGGTAATCATCATTTTACATCTTTCGCTCCAAAAGAACCAATTGGAACCAATACAAATAAAAAAAATCATACTATTTTTGTGCACCTATAAGAAGAAACTAATTAATAC
>JAGHVC010000239.1 GCA_018064505.1 Candidatus Minthosoma caballi
CCTGACGGCCTTTTCTTACCAATTGTTGAATAGTAGGCATTTTGTTTTAATTTTTATATTATTATTTGTTTAATTATAGTCATTCAATTCGAGTGCCCACCCTTTTCTTCATCTCCTCAGAGACGACACCTTTTAGTCTTTGTGGTCAGCTACCCGCTTTGCTTCGTGCGATATTTAGCATTGCCCGACACTACACAAGCCTCGTTTTCACAAGGCCGAAATCATCCCCTTCAATGCTCAAGCGCCTAACGAAGGCGCGCACTACTCCAAAAAGTGCTGCAAAGTTACGAAATTTCTGCCTAATAACATATATTTAATGATGAGTTTTTTCGTGTGCGTACACAAAAACTGCTAATATTTAATATTTTTTAACTTTTTAATCTCCCATTATTCATGACAAAGCTGACAAAATAAGAAAACGAGGTATCACAAATCGGAACAAATTCATGAAAGAAACAAGGCTGTCGATTCCAGACCGACAGCCTTGTTTTTATTATTGATATCAATTGCAGCACATATATAATAATATGTACGCGCGTGACTTAATTTATCCTATTATATCGTCTTTAGCATTTTTAATGCATTCTCTATATCTTCCTTCTTGATTGCACTTAGTTGTTCCTTAGACATATTTTGGATATCTCCCTCTTGAGACAAACGATTCGCCTGAGCCGTAATTGTATTTTCAAAAAGGTTTCGAGCATAACGGGCATTGCCGAAATTACGATCCCTTGATTTCACTGCATCCTCAAACAAAGAAAGCAAATACGCAGAAGTTTCATCGGACATACTGAAACCATACTTCTTAACTCTCATCATATAGATTTCATGCAGTTCCTTTGCAGAATAATCAGGGAAATGCAAATATCTTGTGAAGCGAGATTTCAAGCCGGGGTTGGACTCCACAAACTCCTTCATTTCCCCAGTATAACCTGCTACAATCACTACAAACTTACCACGATCATCCTCCATGCGCTTCAGCAATGTAGCAATCGCCTCCGCACCATAGCCGCTAGAGTTTCCCATCTTATTGCTTGTCAGGGCATAAGCTTCATCAATAAAGAGTACACCTCCCATGGCAGAATCTACCATGTGATTCACCTTTGGAGCTGTTTGTCCCACATACTCGCCTATCAATCCCGCCTGGTCCGTCTCAACAAGATGTCCTTTCTTCAAAACACCCAAATCCTTGTAAATACGCGCAAGAATACGAGCCACTGTAGTTTTACCCGTTCCTGGATTTCCCGTAAACACTAAGTGAAGGGAAATATTAGACTGCTTCAGTCCTTGCTTTTCACGAGCTTGCTGAACCTTAACGAAGTTAGCCAAAGACACGACTTCCTTTTTAACATCCGTCAAGCCGGTCAATTCGTTAAGCTCTTCATAAGGATCAGTCTCCTCTTCGTCGGATTGTACATTATTACCATCAGAGTCTGAAGACCTTTTAATTGCCGCCAAAATCGAATCTGTTCTACTCGCAGAAATATACTCTGAACCACTCGAACCAGTCTTCTTTTCTTCATCGTCTGACTGAGAACCAACAGCTACTGTCAGAATTGCAGAAGCTACGAAAAAGCCTATTATACAAGCTCCAATAATTGTATTACTTTTTTGCGAACTCATAACGCTATCTATTTTTTAGCACAACAAACAAGAAATATAATAGATAAGGCACTGCATAGCACCACAAATCTGCCATTTCAAACACACCTGGCAACACATCCAGTCCCTGCAATAACTCTGACGCCACTCCTATGGCTGGTATGATCAATGCCAAGCCTAAACGGAAACGAAAGGAGGTGTCAATAAACACACCATCTATCAGCAATATGTAAGCTAAGCTCCAAAGCCCTCCAGGCAGGCTGTAAACTATAAAGTCAGGCAGCTTTACCGCATTTGTCCGAGCCGCCTCTATGCCACAAAAATCATCACTAAAAAGGCTATAAACCAATGTATTTGCGCGATAAAGGACATAAATCAACCCACCAATCAGCAAAGCTGCACTGCCAGCAATTATTTCTATTATTGCAGAAACACTCTTATGCCTCACCCTTCTTTATTGTAAAAGGAGCTATAGTGCGCCCTTCAGATGATGGCTGCTGAGGCTGAGCAAGCCTAATCTGGCCAAATTGCTGCTCATATTTCTGAATATTATCCTGAAGAGCAAACAAAAGGCGCTTAGCATGTTCTGGAGCCATAATAATACGGCTCTTCACCTGAGCTTTAGCCATGCCTGGCATCATCTGCACAAAATCAGTAATGAATTCGCTGCTTGAATGAGTGATTATTGCAAGATTTGCATATGTTCCCTCTGCCACCTCTGGCTTAAGCTCTAATTGGAGCTGCTGCTGATTGTTATCTGTCATATTTATTATTTTTATAAAGTTTATATCCGTCTAATTATCAAAAACTACACAAGAGATTTCCTCCAGCATCGTCTCCTTTTTACCAGTTTTGGATTAACATAAGTCCACTGGCTAAGATTCTTTATGTTAGTTTCAAGAATCACATTCGTCTCTGCCCACTTGAAGCCCATCTCCTTGTAAATTGGAATCAAATCCGTGAAAAGCAAGGATGTAACCCCACGACCTTGATAATCCGGGCGAGCAGCTATCAAAAGAAGCTCCACTCCTTCCTCATGCTTGAACTTCATCGCCTTGAGCAAATGGAACCATCCGAATGGGAATAATTTACCGCCAGACTTCTGCAAAGCTCTTGCCATTGAAGCCATAGACAACCCAACACATATCAAATCGTTCGTTTCATCCTCTTCCACGAGTGTGAGCATGCGAAGATCCACCATCGGAAGATAGGTTTTTATATACTGTTCTATCTGCTTCTGAGACATTTTTGAATACCCGAATAGTGGAGCATACGCCTCATTAATCAAGTCAAAAATTTTCTGTCCATATCCATTTTGTTTCAAGTCCTTGCGAGTCAGTTTCTTCACATGCATCTTATAGCGCTGCATGGTGAGTTCACTCACTTTCAAGAACTTTTCTGGAATATCCAGAGGCAGTTCTATTCTTAGCTCAACCCAATCAGCTTCTTTTTCATACCCCAAAGTTTCCATGTGCTTTGGGTAATAAGCATAATTGTAATATGTGTTCATTGTGCCAAGCCTGTCAAAACCCTCTATCAGCATGCCCTCCTTGTCCATGTCAGTAATGCCCATCGGACCTTGGATAGAACTCATGCCTCTTTCTCTTCCCCACTCGGCCACAGCATTCAGCAACGCCTTGCTCACCTCAACATCATCCACAAAATCAAACCATCCAAAACGGACATTGCGAACATTCCAAGTTTCATTTGCACGATTGTTGATGATGGCAGCCACTCTGCCCACAATCTTATTGTCCGCGTCATAAGCCAAAAACAACTGCACATTGCTAAATTCAAGACCTGCATTCTTCTTCGGATTGAAGCTGTTGACCATGTCGACATACAAATCAGGAATATAGCAATCATTACCTTTATAGAGAGAATAGCCAAACTCTATAAAAGCTTTCATATCCTTTCCGCTGTTTTTTATTGGCCTTACAGAAACCATTTTCTTTGTTGTTTTTATTCTTTTTGCAAAGTTAGTTTTTATTATTTAATAAGTAACACCTTTTTAAATAAAAAAAACGGAAAGGCAGCAAAAATCGCCTTCCCGCTCTCACCTTGCTCTTTAAGCAACTATTTTCCTGTCATAATATCCAGCACACAATTGTCTGTTTCATTCATTGCATCCTTGCCAATTGTTGTAAGATTATGAATCGACTTGTCCACATCATCATCAATAATACCCTCACATGACGAAACGCAATTATCTTGCACAGCCATCATTGCTGACAAAACTGCAGTGCTCACGCCGCTTGCAAGTTTCAAAGCACACGAAGGTTTCGCGCCGTCGCAAATCATTCCAGTAAGATTTGCCACCATGTTCTTCACAGCAAAGGTAACTTGTTCATAAGTGCCGCCCATCAAGTAAGTAATACCGCAGCTGCTACCTGTGCTTGCAACCACACATCCACAAAGCGCCGAAAGTTTGCCAAGAGACTGTTTGATGTAGATAGCAGTCAAATGACTCAGCATCAACGCTCTTATCAGTTCCTCTTCCGTATTATGATTTTCTTCGGCAAACTTCACGACTGGCAAAGTTGCACATATACCTTGATTGCCCGACCCTGAATTTGACATCACAGGAATCATGGCTCCCGCCATGCGAGCATCGCAAGCAAGCGCCGTTGATGAAATGATGTGAGAGAAAATCGAATCTCCCATGATGCCTTTTCCTAAAGGGCGAGTCAGCGTCTTGCCAAGCTGATGGCCATAGTTTCCGAGCAGCGACTGTGCCGCAGCCGCCTCATTCAGTTTCTTTGACTCAAGGATGAAGTCAATCTCATTTAAAGGAGCCGTCGTTGCAAATTCGTGCACAACACGAAGCGAAAGCCAGGCGTCATTATCCTCCTCGACGGTATTAGCCACCGCCACGCAACCCACATTTGCCGAGTCGCAGCTGACAAAGGATGTGTGTCCGCCTTGTATAATTGCCTTCTCTGTTTTTTCTCCGGCACACACATCTACCTCAATATAAAGCTTGTCTGGAGCATCAGCCTTCAGAGAAACGCTTATTCGCTTTTCTGCTATATAAGCTTTGCCAGCCTCAACAGCTTCTGGAGTCACATCTTTCAGCACCTCAAGCTGATAGGCCGACTTGCCCACCAATGCGCCAAGAGCAATCGCAATAGGCAAGCCTATCATGCCCGTGCCTGGTATGCCGACCCCCATTGCGTTCTTCAGTATGTTTGCACTCAGCTGCACATCGATTTTTTCTGGGCGTTCGCCCAACTTCTCTGTTGCCTTAGCCACACACAGAGCGACAGCAATGGGTTCTGTACAACCCACTGCTGGCACTACTTCCTTTTTAACGAGAGCTATTATCTGTTCTCTTAGGGATTTTTCCATTATTTTTTATAATTTCTCAGTCCGCTCTTCAACCACTCCTGGAACTTAGGAATATCCTCATCATACGAGTAACTTCTTTCAAGCGGATTGCCCTCATTGTCAAGAAGCACATAGAATGGCTGAGCATTTGCGCCAAACTTGCTCGACTGCAGATAGCACCACTTTGCGCCTACCGTACGAAGCTTGCGTGAGCTGCCATTCTCCATCACTTCTATTGGTTCTGGGAGTTCTGCCTTCTCGTCCACATAGAGCTGAATGAGCACATAATCCTCTGTCATAATCTGTGCCACTGTTGGATCGACAAACACAGCAGCCTCCATCTTGCGGCAATTCACGCAACCATAGCCAGTGAAGTCTATCATCACAGGCATGCCATGCTCTTTTGCATACTTCATGCCTTCCTCATAGTCTGAGAACATAAGCTTTTCCTCTGCGGCAAGATTGAAATCCTGAGTCTTCATAGGAGGAGCGAATGCACTCACAGCCTTGAGAGGAGCGCCCCAAAGTCCTGGCACCATATACATTGCAAAAGCAAAAGAAACAAGCGCCATGAAGAAGCGTGGCACAGATGTCTTTGGGCGAGCAATCACATTACCCTCATCATCATACTCGTCCTCATCGTGCGGGAAGCGAATCCAGCCGATAAGATAAGCACCAAGAAGTGCGAAGAGGACAATCCACAGAGCAAGGAAAGTCTCACGATCAAGAATGCCCCAATTGTTTGTGAGGTCTGCGACAGACAAGAACTTAAGAGCAAAAGCTAACTCTACAAATCCAAGCACAACCTTCACCACATTCATCCAGTTTCCGCTCTTTGGCGCACTTTTCAGCATTGCTGGGAAAAGAGCAAAAAGCGTGAAAGGAAGAGCGAGTGCAATTGCAAAGCCAAGCATTCCAACCACAGGGCCAACAATGCTTGATGTCACCATCTCTACGAGCAAAAAGCCAATGATTGGACCTGTGCATGAGAAAGACACAAGCACAAGAGTGAATGCCATCAAGAAAATACTAAGCAATCCTGTTGATGAATTTGCCTTATTATCAATAGCATTTGTCCATTTTGAAGGCAATGTTAGCTCAAATCCGCCAATGAAGCTTGCACCGAACAGTACGAGCATAAGGAAGAATATGATGTTGAACACCGCATTTGTTGCAAGGTCATTCAGTGCAGAAGCGCCAAACAAACCAGTGACAATCAATCCAAGAGCAACATAAATCACCACAATGCTAATTCCGTACACAATAGCATCATGCACGCCTCTCTTCTTTGCAGCAGCAATCTCCTCTGGAGTGCTTTTCTTTGTCGTTCCTTTCTTCAAGAAAAAGCTCACTGTCATCGGAATAATCGGCCACACACATGGAGTAACAAGGGCAACAAGTCCACCTAAAAATCCGAGAATAAAAATATACCAAAGCGGATTGTCAGTAGTGTTTGAACTGCCTCCCTCATCAAACGAGCGAAGCTTCTCAATCACAGGGGCCCACAATCCCTCTGCTGGAGTTTCTGGCACAATAGCAGCTGTATCCACAGCCAAAGTGTCAGCAACCACCTCTTCCTCAGCAGGTTCCTCGGTCTGCGCATCCTCCACCTTCTTATCTTCTGTCTTTGGTTCCTCAGCTTTTGGTTCCTCCTTTGCTGGCGCTACTTCGCCTTTGAAATCGAAATCGCATGTCGATGGCGGTATGCAATTCTGGTCATTGCAAGCACCATACTCAAGATAACCAGCCACCTCATACTTTCCGCCAGTCAGCTTCAGCTTTTGAGTGAATGTAGCAGTCTTTTCGAAATAATACACATCAGCCTCAAACATTTCTTCATAATGCTTGATTGGAGCCGTAGCTGTCTTCAACGGTCCATCGGCTTTTGCTCCAGTAATCTTTTCAAAGGTGATAGTAGTAGGCGTTGGGCCATCATTCACCACCTGAGTCGAGTACATGTGCCATCCACCGCTAATTGTAGCATTGAAAGTGATAACAGCTTCTGTTGGGCTTGTCTCCTTGATGGATGCTGTAACCTTAACAGGCTGTGCAAACTGTGCGTTAGCCATTGCAAAGCAAAGCAAAGCCAACGACGCAAAAAGTGATCTAAGTTTATTCATATCTGATTCGTTTATTCTTCATATATATTAATACGCACAAAGGTATAAAAGGGGCACATTCCCATGCACCTTTTTCTGTTTTTCTTAAATATGTTGCAAAGATAGCGAGAAGTTTTAAACACACAAAACTTCTCGCTATCTTTTTGTCATTTACGATGTCTCT
>JAGHVC010000055.1 GCA_018064505.1 Candidatus Minthosoma caballi
TCTGACCTCTCATGCCGGCATCGGAGTAGGTGACTCTGTTGTAATTGCAAGAGCCAGTTGCTGCAACTTCCCACCCTGCATTTTCAAAACTGATGCGGAGATTTCCTTGGAGACCAGAAACATGCTGTTCGAATTGCTCCATAGGGCTGTCTATGGTGGTCATAGTTTTGATGCCATGATCAATAGTGGAACTGTAGCTAAAACCACTGCGCATACGGAAATACTTACCCAAAGCACGGTCATAGACTACATTTGCATACCAATTCTGACGGTCATCCACATTAACCTTTTTAGAAGTGTAAGCTCCTGTCTGGGCATTGTAGGCACTTGCACTTGCTACAGGATCGAATTGACGGTTATAACGAAGGCTCAACGTCAACATCTGCTGTCCTTTAGTAAACATCATACTATAATTGAGGTCGGAACGGAGAGTGCTTATACCTTTCATATTTGGGTTACCCATTGTGATGAAGAGTGGATTGCTGTCATCAATATATGCTGACGATTCCAGCATGTCGGCAGTCTCATGTTCCCAGTCAGCACCTCCCTTCAGTTCGGTAGTTTTAGATGTCTTCCATTTGAACTCAAAATGTGGACGAGGGAACCATGTGTTGTGATGGATAAGGGTGTCGAGTTTGCCTCGATGGTAATCGAGCCATTCATCAGAGTTTGCCATCTTGATGCGACCCAACAACCACAACTTGCCAAAGTCTGCCTCCATCTCAAAGCGTGGTTCGGTGAAGGCGAATCCAGACTTACGGTTGAAACTGTTCGTAAGGTCATACGTTCCGTTGCTCATCATATCGTTTTCGATAGCCCTATGTTGCACAACGAACCAGAATCCAGCACCAGCTTTCAGTTTCTGAGGGATAATCTGGAAACTGTATTTTGTGTCGAATATTGCTTCAAAATGATTTGTCTTGTTCTTTGTCGATTGGTCAAGAGATTCCTGCTTTCCAAGTTCGCGGTAGTCATAATCCGTATTGTTTTCCGAGTTACTCTTAGCGTGCGAATAATCTGTGCTGAGACGAACATACATATCTGCTTTTTCCCATGCATGCAAAAGGTACATGTAAGATGATAGAGAACCTCTTTCAGAATTGTCAATGCGTTCGCTCTTACTGCTGTTCACTAACGATTGAGGTGAATCTGCGTATTCATCAGCACGATAGGTCTGCTGCTCGTTTGTGGAACGGTCTTCGCCCTTGCGATAACTACCATCCAAATCCACCATAAGCAGAGTCTTTGGTGAAAGATGAATTGTTGTACTGAATGCTAAAGGCACCTCCCAACCGTGGTTAGAATTATAGTTGTGGCTGTTGCTGAATGAAGATGACTGACCACTGAGGACGGTCTCGGTATTTTGCCACGAGTTCTGATGCGTGTCGAGATGATTAGGCGAAGTGTTTATGTTCCAATGATCCTCATCGTAGGATGACTCTGCATTCTTCACCTTCCAGTTGTGCTGATATGAAAGCTTGCCATATTGCTGACGCTGAGGCACAGCATTGTCGTAATCCCATTCGCCACTATCCCATACCGAACCGGTCTTTGAACCATTGTCCGAGATGCGTCCATAGATGCCCATTGGATTCGTTTCGCTAAGGAAGTGCATGTTAGCCGATGCACGATAGTTCTTTGAAGCGTATGCACTTGCTTTTGTCTGTCCGTACCATTTGTCGAGGAATCCTGGTTTGACAACTATGTCAAGAATCTGCTTTTCCTGTCCGTCGTTCATACCTGTTAGTTCTGCCAATTCACTCTTCTTCTCGTATGCCTTGATATTCTGCACAGCTTCGGCTGGCAATTGTGCCGTAAGGAAATCGTCGGCAATGTCATGACCGTTCATCTTCAGATGCACTTCCTTGCCGTTGAAGGTGATTTTGCCTTCTTCGATACGCACACCAGGCAGTTTCTTCATCAGTTCGCTTATGCGTGCTCCGTCCTCCAGATTGAAGGCTTCGGGATTGAACACCACAGTGTCGCCCCTCATGTAGAACTGCTTTGCCTTGCCCCTTACGGTGACCTCTTTCAGTAGCTCTGCCGACATCTTAAGTTTTATGTCACCAAGGTTGAGAGTGTCTTTACCGCCACTCACCATGAATTCCTTCATTTTCAGTTCTTCGTAGCCGAAGTAGTTGATGGTGATGTTCACACCACACATGAAGTTGCCCGTATTGAATGTCACTACTCCGCATGAGTCAGTGGTTATTTCATCAACATACCACCTATTGCTTTCGCCTCGAACAACTGTTACCTGAGCACCATCAAGAGGCTCGTTGCTTTCGGAATCAACTACTCGTCCTGTGACGATGTCGGCAGACATAAAGAGGGCTTGCTGGCATAAAAATACCAGAATAAGAAGTCGTTTCATAAAGATATGGTTTAGATTGTTTGCTAAATGGTAAATCGTAAATGGCCAAATGGTAAATTGTAAATGGATAAATGGTAAATGTTACTGTTTCTTTCCTGCCACAAGCAGCTTGCAGGTGAGCATCACTGTGCGGCCTATTAGGTTGGTGGTGTTGACGAAGCGGTCGGTGTCCACAAATGAAGTGCGAGTGTATTGGCGCACATCAAGGAGGTTATTGCCAGAGAGCTTCCACACGGCTTGCTTTGTCTTGTACTGTACTGATGCTGAGAACATAGAAGCGTCTTTGTACTTGCCAGGCTCAATCATGTTGTGCATGAAGTTGAATGAGCTGCGAACCTCAATGTTTGATATTGGGAACACGGCAAGCGAGCCAGAAGCAGTGAGATTATCTGACGACTGATGCGAGTTGGCTGTGCGAGAGAAATTCTTTCCATAGTCGCATTTGGCGTTTACCTCAAGCCATGAGATTGGGGTGATGTCGGCTTGCCCATGAAGGGAGTAGCCTGAGTAGTAGGAAGTTACAAGCTTGTTCTGTGTCATATACTCGCTGCTGCTCCACGACACGCTGGCATCGCCAGAGAGCTTTGTGAAGAGGGACAGGATGTTCTTCGAAGCATTGATTCCTCCGCTTGCCGAGCGCGTGTGACTGTCGCGGAAGATTGAAGTGCTCTCTGTTGAAGTCTGGCTTACATTGCGTGATGACAGCACATTGCGCTTGCCCTGGTTGTAATTAGCATTGGCGCCAAAGGTGATGTAGCTGAAAGGCACTTGTTTTGTGTAGCGAAGGCTGGTGTTCCAAGACTGACTCTTGCCTATCACACCCGATGCTGCCGAAGTGTTTCGGTAGGTAAGCTGCACAGGTGTGGTTAGCAAATCCATGATGTCGCCTGCAGAATGATTAAAGCCACTGCTGAAGTTAAGTTCTGATGTGCCGCTGAAGGTGTATCGCATGGACAGATTTGGTTCTGCGAAAAAGAAGACCTCCTCTGCCCCTTGGGCATCCCCCCCTCTATGGGGAGAGCCATCCGGACGGTCACCCTCCCCATAGAGGGGGAGGGATGGGGAGAGGGTCTTATAGTTGAGGCTAAGTCACTTCATTCTCACACCGATGGCAGCATAAAACTTCTTGTTCCTTGATGTCCATGAAGTTGAAGGACTTACATGAGGCACGAGCTTCCATCCGTTCATGCGCTGACTCTGATCGTTCTGCCCTGGTTTCATGAGTTCTGTCTCAATGAAGTTGTAGTTGGCTTCGAGGGCAACAGGCATGTCTATCTTCCATTTGCCTAACTTGACTTGCATAGAGGTGCTGTGATTGGTGTTTAACTGAGTGCTTTGACCCAATTGGCTGATATCATTCATCAGCATTGCAACTTTTGGCGCACGAATGAAGTCAACATAGCTTGTGAATGACAGTTTTTTCTTGCCCATGCGAATTGTTCCCCAGAAGTTGTTGCTAATGAGGATAGATGTGGCATCTCTGTGTTGAGTGGCAAGCAAGCCATTGGCAGCAGAAGAGGAATGCACATCGTTCTCATTTTCCACGAATTGTGCCTTTGCGCTGAATGTGTCAGAGAAATAGTGATTGCTGGCATTGTTCTCAAACTTCAAGTTGAGAGTAGGGCGATGCGTCTTCGAAAGAGGACTGACCGATTCAGCAATGTGTATGTTCTCGCCTCCTGCAAAGTAGTATGAATCAGAGCTTGAATAGCTTGTCATGTGTTCGTATGTGTAGTCGGCATTTAGTCTCACCTGTCGCACAGTGTCGATTTTCTGTATAGCGTTGAGGCTGCCGTAGCCATTAGTGCGATAAATGGCATCACCCACGCTTGAATATGCTTGTCCCCATCCTCCGAGTTTGTCGGTGGCAAGTGACCCAAAGTTGTCGCCTCCATAGTGATTCACCATGTCGTAAAGACCGAAGTTTCCATTGTTGCTATATTTGGCAGCAGCAAGCAACTGGAAGTTGTCAGTGAACATCATTTCGGTGGCACCAGCGGCATATAAGACCCCTCCCAGCTTCCCCTGTGAGGGGAGGAGCTCCGTCTGGATGGCATCCCCTCCCTCACAGGGAGGGTTAGGGTGGGTCTCCCTATACCC
>JAGHVC010000022.1 GCA_018064505.1 Candidatus Minthosoma caballi
GCTTAACATGGTGAATTGCTTTGGCGAAGATGAACTAAAAATTGAGTTTGGCAAATCAACAGAAGCAGGCATTGAAGCTGCATCCATCACTCTCAAAACTGCTCTTGCCGACTTGAAAGAAGGAAAAATTGATGCTTTAGTCACAGCCCCTTCTAACGGAATCAATATTGCACTGAACGAAGAAGAAAACAATACAATCACCAACGAAACTGAATATATTGACTCTATCATTGGTGAAGGCAGAAAGTCATTAAAAATCTATGCTTCTGAGAATCTGAGAGTTGCTTTAGCAACCGAAAATATTCCTTTGGCTCAAGTATCTCAAAGCATTTCCAAAGAACTCATTGCAGAAAAGATTGTAATGCTTCACAACTCATTAAAGCGTGATTTCTACATTGACAATCCGCGCATAGCAGTTCTTTCGCTCAACCCTGAAGCTAATCTCACTAACGAAAATAGCGAAGAAGCTGCAATCATTTCTCCTGTAATAGAAGAACTCTTCAAGCGAGGCGTGCGTTGCTTCGGTCCTTATGTTTCAAACAGCTATTTCAGCACAGACAATTATAAGTGTTTCGATGCTGTTCTTGCAATGTACTATGACCAAGGCATAAGTCCATTCAAAGCACTTTCTCAGAATGACGGCTATGTTTACAATGCAGGTATTAGCTCTGTTATTACAACAACCACACATGGCGTTCAGTTCGACATTGCAGGTCAAGGAAAAGCAGACGAAAGCTCGCTTCGCCATGCAATCTATTCTGCAATCGACATTACTCGCAACCGCAATCGCTTTGACCAAGCAAGAAGAAATCCCCTCAAGAAACAATACTTCGAAAAGAGAGACGACAGCGACAAACTCAAACTCGATCAGGCAGAGGAAGATTAATCAACTATTATTTATTCAAACAAGATTAATTTCTTATTAGCAATTAGTATATCAATACTTTACAAAATCATTCATTGAGAGCACATATACAGCAGTAAATGAAGAATAAAACAAGAAACATATTCTTTGCATTCGGTTTGATTGCCATAGTGGTGATGCTTTTCACTTTCAAAGTTAGCTTTACACAGCTATGGGAAGATATAATGACTGCAGGGTATTGGCTTGTTGCAATACTGTTCCTTTGGGTTCTTCTCTATGCCATGAACACCCTCACATGGCGCACCATAATATGCGGATCCGGTGATTGCCCTATTCCATTTTGGAAACTGATGAAAATCACAATCACAGGGTTCGCACTTAATTATGCCACTCCAGCAGGACTGCTAGGTGGAGAGCCATACAAAATCATGGAATTGAAGCCATACATCGGAGCTCAGCGAGCCACCTCATCTGTGCTTCTCTTTGCAATGATGCACATCTTCTCCCATTTTTGGTTTTGGACAACAAGCATCGTTGTTTATCTCATATTTGCAGCCTTAGACATACTTCCGCTCAATACCGGAATGTCAATCATCCTTGCACTAATGGTATTATTCTGTTTTGCAGGAATATACTTATTCGTCAAAGGCTACAAAAACGGAATGGTTGTAAAACTCATCAACTTTGTCAAAAAAATACCAGGATTAAAGAAATGGGGAACAAAGTTTGAAGAATCTCACAAAGAAGATTTGCAGAAAATCGACATGCAGATTAGTGAGTTACAATCACAAAACAAAAAGAGCTTCTTCATCTCCTTCTTTCTCGAATACATTGGTCGAATGTTCCAAAGCCTAGAAATCTATTTCATGCTCATTCTTTTCGACGCTGGAGACGGAGGCGTTCAAACATTCGTTTTCTCATTTCTCATCCTTTCCTTCACATCCCTATTCGCCAACTTGTTATTTTTCATGCCACTGCAATTAGGTGGCCGTGAAGGCGGATTTGCAATGTCTGTTGCTCAAATGGGAATGACAAGCGATATCGGAATGTTTGTCAGCATCATTTGCCGAGTCAGAGAAATCGTCTGGACAAGTTTAGGACTATTCCTCATGAAAGTAGGAAATGGTAATGTAGAACCACAAAATCAAGAATCATAATGAAATTTGCAATACTAGCAGCAGGTGAAGGTAGCAGATTAGCACAAGAAGGCATAGAACTTCCTAAACCACTAGTAAGAATAAACGGTGAAGCAATGATTGACCGTCTCATTCGTATTTTCAACAAATGTAATGCTGAGAAAATCATCATCATCACCAACAACCTCACTACCCTCACACAGAATCATCTGAAATCACTTCAGCAAAGCGACAGCAAGATTCAGTTGATTGTCAAAACCACATCTTCTTCCATGCACTCCTTCTACGAGCTGATGCCACACCTTGGCAAAGGCAAGTTTTGCCTCACCACTGTTGACACAATTTTCAACGAAGCAGAGTTCATGGAATACATCAACACCTTCTCTCATTTCGAAGGCGACGGATTAATGGCTGTTACCGACTACATTGATGACGAAAAGCCACTCTACATTGCCACCGACGAATCACTCAACATTTCAGGATTCCTCGACTCTGAACCACAGAAATACATTTCTGGTGGCATTTACTGTCTCACCGACTCAGCATTTCCAATCCTCACAAAATGCATTGAAGAAGGAAAATCACGAATGCGCAATTTCCAGCGTCAGCTTGTTTATGAAGGTCTTTCACTCAAAGCATATCCATTCTCAAAAATCCTTGATGTCGATCATGCATCCGACATTCAAAAAGCAGAAGAATTTTTAAAGAAATGAAGATATTAGGTATAAGCAGAGGAGAAAAATTCTCTCCAAATATGACTTCCAGCGATGCTGCCATTTTCCAAGCAGTCGTTAACGAGTTGCAAGCATCAGGACATGAGGTTGATGTTATTAACGAAGAAACTATGGTAGGTTACGACTACACACCCTACACTCGCATCTTTACCATGCAGAGAGACATTTTCAACACCGTTCAGCTCGAGACAAAGACAGATGTTGGCACTCAAAGCAAATTCATCAACAGCATCGATGGCATACTTTCCTGCACAAACAAGGCATCAGTAGCCACAAATCTTCTTGATGCTGGCATTCCTCAGCCCGAATTCATCATTGGTGAAAAGCAGAATCTCCTATTCTGTTCCACCGATGACAAGAATGAAATCAATGTTCCTCTATGGCTTAAGAACTGCGACGGCTCAGCCACAACAGCTAACGACACCGTTTTCTGTCAAACAAAAGAAGAGTTCGATGCTGCCTTTGCTGATTTTCAGCGGAGAGAAGTCAGCATGTGGATTGCACAGCTTCACATGCCTGGCGACTTAGTCAAGTTCTATGGAGTAGAAGGAACTAACTTCTTCTCATGGAACTATGCTTCAAACAGTCACAGCAAGTTCGGGTTAGAAGCAATCAATGGCAAAGAGAAAGGCTACGCTTTCGACCCCGAGCGCATTAAGCTTTATGCCGACATGATAGCCAAGAAACTCAATGTGCCAATCTACGGTGGCGACGCAATCATCAATGAAGAAGGAGAATTCTTCTTCATCGATTTCAACGACTTCCCAAGCTTCTCGTCATGCCGCAATGAAGCTGCAAAAGCAATAGCGCAACGCATCGTCTCTTAATCTAATAAACGCCATTCAAAAATCTGGCAACCACAAAGTTATTCACACAATAACAAGTATATAATAACAGTAAACAACAAAGATACACACACCACAGCAATGCAAGAAAAAATAGCATCAACCATAAAGTCAAACGACACCGAAGAGTACATTGACATCATTTGGACAAGACAAATTGGCTATCTATGGGCAAAGTTCTTTGAGAAACTCGGTGTTCATCCCAACACCGTCACCATCATCAGTATGATTCTCGGTGCGATGGCAGGCATTTGCTTCTATTTCCCATCCTATCGCTACGGCTCAACTACCACCTTCGAGTGGATGACTCCTTGCATAGGCCTCACCATTAATATATGTGGAGTGCTACTCCTCGCATGGGCAAACTTCTACGACTCAGCCGATGGCCAGCTTGCCCGAATGACTGGCAAGAAAACAAAGCTTGGTCGCATACTCGATGGAGCTGCTAGCGAAGTATGGTTCATTTTCATATACCATGCCATCGTATTCCGAGTGTGGAATCAAAACATACCATTCACAGAGATGAATTGGGGCGTCATTGCGTACCTCTACACTGCCGTTGATGGCTTCATCTGTCACCCTGTCCAGGGCCGTATTGCCGACTACTACCGCAACATACACCTATATTTCCTCAAAGGAAAAGAAGGCAGCGAAGTTGACACCTACGAAGAACAGAAGAAGATATACGACAGTCTCAGTTGGAGAGAGAACTTCGTCGAGAAGTTCTTCCAGATGTTCTACATAAACTGGTGCAAGGGGCAGGCAAAAGACACTCCTCAGCTTCAAAAACTCCTTGCCAAAGTAAAGGAAAAATACGGAACCGACATTCCTCAGTCATTCAGAGACGAATATCGCAAGAACAGTTTCCCACTGCTGAAATGGACTAACTTCCTCACCTTCAACTGGCGCGCCATCTTCCTATACATCAGTTGCTTGTCTGATGAGCCGATGTTTGTCGTTACCATAGAAATTTTCATCTTCACAGCAGTTCGCATCTACATGAATCGCAAGCACGAATCCTTCTGTAAGAAGATGCTTGCCAATATACAATAAACACTCTACGCACCAATGGATATAAAAGGAATCATATTCGACTACGGAGGCACTATCGACACAGACTCTCTCCACTGGAGCGAAGTTCTATGGAAAGGATATCAACATGTTGGCATACCCGTTTCCAAGGATGATTTCAGAACATCATATGTGTTTGCTGAGCGAGCTTTAGCCAAGCATCCATACATCAAGCCTACTCACAATTTCCTTGATCTTCTTCGCATCAAATGCGACTTGGAAACTTCCGACTTAGTAGCTCGCAAAGTATGGCTCACCAACGAATCCACTCGTCAGCAGCAGAGTAATGCCATTGCTCAGTATTGCTATGACTATGTGCTTAACATTCTCACCATCAGCCGTCCCATCATCGAGCAGCTCTCCCTGCAATACCCCCTTGTGCTAGTCAGCAATTTCTACGGAAATATTGAAACCATCCTCAGTGACTTCCAGCTCAACTACTTCCAGAGCATTGTTGAGTCTGCTGTCGTTGGCATTCGCAAGCCTGATCCCCAAATATTCCAGCTTGGAGTTGATGCCTTGAGGCAATCAGCCAGATGCTCCGAAACAGAGATGCCATCCAGCTCTATCGTTGTCATTGGCGATAGCTTCAGCAAAGACATTGTCCCCGCAACCTCTATTGGCTGCAAGACAGTATGGATAAAAGGCATCGGATGGGGCGACGAACAGATTGACGAATCTGTGCCGACAAAGACCATAAGCAGCATTTCCCAGCTACTAACCGCCCTCACATAATGAGCATTTTCGTCCTCAGATTGTCATTCTTCCCCTTTCCAATTGTCAAAAAGAATTAAAAAAACAATTTAGGACACTTACGGCACATAATAGAACACTCAAATCCAAGAATAAAGTCTTAATTTTGCAGTTAATTGTGCAAAACAAAGAACAAGTATAATTAAATCTCTATATAATGGAATCAAAAGTAAAACCAGCAGAAGGTAAATTAGGCATTATGGTTGTAGGCCTAGGAGCCGTAACCTCAACATTCATGACTGGCGTTCTCATGGCACGCAAGGGGCTCTCAAAGCCTGTCGGTTCAATGACACAATATGACAAGATTCGCGTGGGTAAAGGAACCGACAAGAAGTACCTATCATACTCAGAAATTGTGCCAATAGCTAAGCTTGATGACATCGTTTTTGGTGCTTGGGATGTATATCCAGCCAATGCATTCCAAAGCGCGATGTATGCAGAAGTTCTCAAGGAGAAAGACATAATTCCTGTCAAGGATGAACTCGAGAAGATTGTACCTTTCACAGCAGCATTCGACAAGAACTTCGCAAAGCGTCTCGATGGCGACAATGTGAAGCAGTGCGCAACTCGTTGGGATATGGTAGAAGAACTTCGTGCAGACATCCGCAAGTTCAAGGCCGACAACAACTGTTCACGCATTGTTGTTGCTTGGGCAGCATCAACCGAGATTTATGTTGCTCCAAACATGGAAGTGCACGACACACTCGAGCATCTTGAAGCGGCAATGAAGGCAAATGACACAGTCAACATAGCTCCATCAATGTGCTACGCTTACGCAGCTCTTGCCGAAGGTGCTCCATTCATCATGGGCGCTCCAAACACAACTGTTGACATCCCTGCAATGTGGGAGATGGCAGAAAAGACACAGATGCCAATTGCCGGCAAAGACTTCAAGACAGGACAGACACTCGTCAAGTCAGGCTTCGCACCAATCATCGGCACACGCTGCCTCGGCTTGAACGGATGGTTCTCAACAAACATTCTTGGCAATCGTGACGGCCTTGTGCTTGACGAGCCAGCCAACTTCCGCACAAAGGAGGTCAGCAAGCTTTCCACTCTCGAAAGCATTCTCGTGGCTGACAATCAGCCAGATCTCTACACAGACTACTATCACAAGGTGCGCATAAACTACTACCCTCCTCGCAACGACAATAAGGAAGGCTGGGACAACATTGACATCTTCGGATGGATGGGCTACCCTATGCAGATCAAGATCAACTTCCTCTGCCGCGACTCAATTCTCGCAGCTCCACTCCTCCTCGACCTCTGTCTCCTCAGCGACCTCGCAGCTCGTGCTGGTCGCAGTGGCATTCAGCGTTTCCTCAGCTTCTACCTCAAGGCACCAATGCACGACTATACTCAGAACGAGGAACCTGTCAACCACCTTTTCCAGCAGTACACAATGCTCAAGAACGCTATCCGCGAAATGGGTGGCTACGAGGCAGACGAAGAGATTGATTAATTAGGAAAGTTTAAATACATGACTCAGCCATCTTGTTGCCGCAAGACATAAAAAGCTCAAGGCAGCAAGGCGGCTGGGTTTAGTTCTTATTACTGCTTACTCATTTTGCGAAATTAATAAAAGAAACAAAATGCATTAGTAGTAACAAATGTAAAAAAGATAAAAGATTGTTATTTGGTGAAAAGGATATTCATACTTGCTATCTTACTCAATATAACTTTCTCTGTTCTTGCGCAGGTCACAGGCAAAGTCATTGACTCTAAGACTCGTGAGCCACTTGACTATGTTAATGTGTTCTACGACGGCAAAAACATCGGAGAGCAGACCGACGAAGACGGCCGCTTCGTCATCAAGGAAGACTCATTGCTGCATGAGCTGACCATATCCTCCTTAGGCTATGTCACTCAAGTAGTGAAGCTCAAGGACTTTGGCAAAAACAAGGATATCACTATCAAGCTTGTGCCTGAAAACAAGACGCTTGAGGGAGTCACCGTGAAAGCTAGGCGCGCTCGCTATAGCCGCAAGAACAACCCTGCCGTAGAGCTCATGAAGAAAGTTATAGCCAACAAGAAGAATAGCGACCTGCGTCAGAAAGACTATCACAGCTACACCAAGTATGAAAAGCTTACCTTCTCACTCAACGAAGTCAGTGACAAAGTCTTTGACGAGGGAGAGTACAAACGCTTTGCCTTCATTAAGGACCATGTAGAGCGCTCGCCACAGACGGGCAAGCTCATCCTTCCTCTCACAGTTGATGAAACACTCTCAGAGGTCTATTACCGCAAGGATCCCAAGAGTGAGAAATCTGTCATAAAAGGCGAGAGCAATAAAGGTGTCACAGAGCTTGTCAGCACAGGCGAAATATTTACCACCACCATCAAGGATGTCTTCACCACGGTCAATATCTACGACAACGAGTGTCGCTTGCTTCAGTATCCATTCAAGTCGCCAATAGCCGACAATGCCATTTCATTCTATCGATATTACCTGCAAGACACCATCTTCATCGACAACGAGAAAGTAGTTGATGTTGGCTTCTTGCCCAATAACCAGCAAGACTTCGGCTTTTCAGGCCATGTCTTCGTTCTCCTCACCCCCGACTCTACCTATCAGGTGCGCCGCGTTGAGCTCACCATACCTCGACGCAGCGATGTCAACTTCGTGGAGAACATGATCATCACCCAAGACTTCGAACAACTCGAGACAGGTGACCGCGTAGCCACTGTCAATGACATGCTTGTCGAAATGAAGCTATCCAAATGGCTCGGCAAATTCCAGATACAGAAAGTCACCCGAATGTCCAACATTGCATTCGACCCCATACCAAAGTCACTGTTCAAGAACATCAAAGGATCCACATACCGCGACCCTGACGCCTCAATGCACGATGAAGATTTCTGGAACAGCTACCGTCAAGTTGAGCTCACCAAGAGCGAAGACAAGATGGACTCTTTCCTCGATCGACTCACCCACATCAAAGGCTTCAAGTGGGCACTCTTCGGTTTCAAGGCACTCGTCGAGAACTTCGTCGAGACAGGAGATTCGCTTCATCCGAGCAAGGTCGACATAGGCCCCGTCAACACAATGATTTCAGGCAACCATTATGACGGACTTCGCCTTCGCCTCTCAGGGCATACAACAGCCAACTTCAGCCCCCACATCTTCCTTGACGGCTACGCAGCATACGGCACCAACCACCACACCCCATACGGCCGCCTCATGCTCACCTACTCCTTCAACAAGAAAGCCTACCTCCCGCGCGAGTTTCCTCAGCGCAACCTCTCTATATACTTCTGGGACGACATCGTCTCGCCATTCGACAAGTTCGTCCCAACTGACAAAGACAACATGTTCAATGCTCTCCACACCTCAAAAGTGGATCAGTATCACCACTCGCGCGAATGGCGAGCAAACTACACCTACGAGCATGAAAACGGATTCAAGCTTAATGCTCTGTACACCCACAACCGCAACCACCCAGTTGATGCACTCTTCTATCAAAAGCTAAACGGCAGTCAAACGCCAACACCTGACCACACACAGTGGCTCAGCGGCATCACTACTAGCGAGTTCAAGATCTCGGTATCCTTCGAGCCAGGAGCAACATACATGAATACCAAGCAGCGCCGCATCAAGGTGAACAAAGAGGCTCCTGTCCTCTCCTTCAGTCACACCATAGGCATAGACGGCTTCCTTGGCGGACAATACAGCTATAATGTCACTGAAGCAGGCATCTACAAGCGCCTCTGGTTTGGTTCTTGGGGAAAGATGGACTTCGACATCAAGGCAGGAGCGCAATGGGACAAAGTGCCTTTCCCCCTACTCATCCATCCACCAGCCAACACAAGCTACATCCTTGTTGACAACTGCTTCATGCTCATCTCCAACCTCGAGTTCCTCAATGACCGCTACGCCTACTTGCGATATGAATGGGATCTCAACGGCAAGGTCTTCAACCGCATACCGTTATTCAACCGTCTCAAGTGGCGAGAGAACATCGGCGTGAATGTGCTGTGGGGACAGCTCACCGACAAGAACAACCCAGCCTCATCCCACTACACCGACAGCGAACTCTTTTATTTCCCAGGTCACTTTCTCGCCGATGGTACCTATGAGCAGAACACTGTCACCATGTCCACTCGTCACCCATATGTAGAGCTTCGTCTCGGCATCCACAATATCTTCAAGCTCGTTGAGATAGACTATGTACGCCGTCTCACCTACCTCCACGATCCTAACACAAACAAATGGGGTATCCGCTTCAAGGTGCGTATGACATTCTGATACAAGCAAATAGTCTCAACAGCAAGGTAAAAGGTGTCTGGGCACTTGCCTTACAGAAGTTTGAGCTTTAGCCTTATAGGTATATGAAGCGTAGCCTTGTAGATATGCGGACTGTAGCCTTGTACATATACGAGCTGTAGCCTTGCAGGCTCACGGAGGTTACGAGGTAAGGGGTGTGAGCTGCACGGGTGTAGAAGGAAAGGAAGGACAGAAAATTACCTATTTATGCATAAAAAGGTGTAAGATGATAGATGATTTCCTCAGGTATGCGAAAAAAAATAAAAAAAATAAAATTTGTTAAAAAAAATTTTTTAAATGCATTTTGTATTTTTTTATTAATAC
>JAGHVC010000131.1 GCA_018064505.1 Candidatus Minthosoma caballi
GTTATAAGCAATACAATAATTAAAAAAGCAAATAAGTGGTGATTATTCCATACGGAGTAACCACCACTTTTTTATAGTCTTTGCCTTATGCCTACAAGCCAAACAGACTCTGCTGGAACTTCTTATCCAACTGCTTTTTCTCAAACCATTCTCTGTCATCTTCGTCAACTATCTCCTGCACATACACATCATGGCTGATAACTTCAACAGACTGCGGATATGAGATTTTATATGTTTTCTCACCTCTATTGTAAACATAAATATAGCCTCTCTGTAAATCTACCACACATGGCCTGAGAGGATCGTCAGATAGATTCTTAGTACCACTCCAATAAACCACACGCGTCCAGTTGGAATTATCCTCAACCTCATAAACTGTAGTTGCAAGCGACTGAAGAAAAATGGCAACACAGCCTGCCGTAATTACCCCTATAGCTTTTGGCGCATATTCGAGCACGGTCTCCAGTGTAACAGCCAAAGATTCAAACTTGTGGCGAAGCCGGTTATTGCTCAAGTTAATCAGCATCTTAGCAGGGAACGAGAGTAGTGATGAAACAACAAACAATATCACTACAACAACAGCAATATTTATCCCTTCATAAAGATAGTAATTCATACTACAAAAATTAGCTTTCAATTTCGCAAATACTCAGCCAGCATCTCCGCGCACCTTTCTCCATCCACACCAGCACTGACAATGCCGCCAGCATATCCAGCACCCTCACCGCATGGGAAAAGACCTTGCAAACGAATGTGCTGAAGAGTTTCACGGTTGCGAATGATGCGCACAGGAGCTGAGGTGCGAGTCTCCACACCAATCATCACAGCCTCGTTTGTTAGGAAGCCGTGCGACATCTTGCCGAAGTTGAGAAAACCTTGCTGAAGGCGCGAGGCAATGAACTCAGGCATCCAGAAATGAATTGGGGTAGAAATAAGCCCAGGTGTGTAAGATGATTTAGGCAAATCGTAGCTACCCTTTCTGTTAACAAAATGAGCCATGCGCTGAGCTGGTGCCGTTTGTTTTCTATTGCCCTGAAGGAATGCTGTGTACTCCAATCGCTCTTGAAAATCAAGCATTGATAAAGGACTGTTTCTCAAATCAATATCATTATTAGATTCAATTGGTGCTGGAGGCAGGTTAGCAATACTCTGATGCTGAAGGTCTTCAGCGTGAAGCTCCACCACCATTCCGCTGTTGCTCCAAGGTGAATTGCGCTGAGAATTGCTCATTCCATTAACAACAATTTGATTAGGCCCACTTGCTGCTGGCACAACAGTACCGCCTGGACACATACAGAAACTATACACTCCGCGGCCTTTCACCTGAGTGACAAACGAATACTCTGCAGCAGGTAAGAATTTGCCTCTACCCTCTCGACGATGATACTGAATCTGATCAATCATCTCTGAAGGATGCTCAAGGCGCACGCCCACTGCAATGTCCTTAGCCTCAATCTCTATTCCCTGTGAATATAGATAGCGATATACATCGCGTGCGGAGTGGCCTGTGGCAAGGATGACTGGCCCGTAAAGCCCCCCGACCCCCAAAGGGGGCGTGCCATCCGGAGTGTTGGCAGTTGATACTACTTCTATGCCTTCTACTTTGTTGTCTTTGATGAGAAGTCCTGTCATTTTTGTTTCGAAGTGCACTTCACCTCCACATCGGATGATGGTGTTGCGCATAGCTTCAATGATGCCAGGAAGCTTGTCTGTGCCGAGATGAGGATGAGCATCCGCAAGAATGCTGGTGCTGGCCCCATGTTGGCAGAAAACATTTAGAATCTTTTCTACATTGCCACGCTTCTTGCTACGAGTGTAGAGTTTGCCATCGGAAAAAGCTCCTGCACCACCCTCACCAAACGAGTAGTTTGACTCAGGGTCTACAATGTGATTGCGACTAATCTGGGCAATATCCTTTCTGCGCTCGTGCACCGACTTTCCTCTTTCAACAACAATTGGACGAATTCCTAACTCAATGAGTTTCAGGGCCGCAAACAATCCTCCAGGACCAGCACCTACTACAATAGCTTGAGGTTTGCCCTCTACATTTGGATAATCAACTCGCTCAAATTCGTCATCAAGAGGTAGTTCATTGATATAAACTCGCACTTTCAGATTCACATAGATTGTTCTCTGGCGAGCATCAATGCTTCTCTTCAACACACGCACAGCCGTGATATCTTTCGTGCTAATGCCTTTGTCTTCTTGCAAGAACGCTTTGATGCCTTGCTCATTCACTGCCACTTCTGGCAGAACTCTTATCTGATATTCTTCAACCATATAAGTAACAATACTTAGTTGTTTTATTTTTGCAAAGGTAATATAGATTTTTCACTTTTCACTTTCCACTTTTCACTTTTTTCATTAACTTTGCCAAAAATACAGTAAGAATATGGATAATTATATAGTTTCGGCTCGTAAGTATCGCCCAATGACATTTGACAGCGTGGTGGGACAGTCGTCTCTGACCGTCACTCTGAAGAATGCCATTAAGAGCGGCCGCCTTGCTCACGCATATCTTTTCTGTGGACCTCGAGGCGTGGGAAAGACAACTTGTGCGCGCATCTTTGCTAAGACAATAAATTGCCTTAATCCTAACAGCGACGGAGAAGCATGCGGAGAATGTGAATCATGCAAGGCATTCAACGAGCAGCGGTCATATAACATACATGAGCTTGATGCTGCCAGTAACAACTCAGTAGAGGACATCCGCCAGCTTATAGAGCAAGTGCGCATTCCACCTCAGATTGGAAAGTATAAGGTATTTATCATCGATGAGGTGCATATGCTTTCACTGCAAGCGTTCAACGCATTTCTGAAGACTCTTGAGGAGCCTCCACATCACGCAATTTTCATTCTTGCAACAACCGAGAAGCACAAGCTTCTGCCTACCATTCTGTCTCGATGCCAAATCTATGATTTCAGCAGAATGTCGGTTGACAACATTGTTAACCATTTGCAGAATGTGGCAAGCAAGGAAGGCATCTCTGCTGAACCAGCTGCTCTAAATGTGATTGCCCAGAAAGCCGATGGAGGAATGCGCGACGCTTTGTCAATTTTTGACCAAGTTGCAAGCTTCTGCGGAGGCAACATCACTTACCAGCGCACCATCGAGAACCTGAATGTGCTTGACTATGATTACTACTTCAAGCTCACAGACTATTTCCTCGAAGGCAAAATCACAGAATGCATGCTCACCTTCAACGAGATCCTTTCAAAAGGATTCGAAGGACAGCACTTTGTCACAGGGCTTTCTTCACACTTCCGCAATCTGCTCATGAGCCGCGATCCACAGACTGTGGAGCTCATTGAAGCAAGTGAGGATGTGAGAAACAAATACAAGGAACAAGCACAGAAGTGCAAGCCTCAGTTCCTTTTCCAGGCAATGAAACTCGCAAACAACTGCGACCTCAACTACAAGCAGAGCCAAAACAAGCGCTTGCTCGTAGAGCTTACCCTCATCGAGACGGCTCAACTCTCCTCCGATGACGGCACTTCGTCGGGGCGTTGCCCTGGGAAGATTCTTAAACCAATATTTGCTCATCTCCAGAACGAGGTGAACAAAAGCAAAAAGGAGAATATTCAGGTTGCGAATGCAGGCCAAGCAAATAATCAGTCAAAGCCGATTCCCGCATCGCCTCAGCCAGCACCTCCTGCACCAACTGTAGCAAGAAAAGCTTCTGGATTCTCTATTAAGCAGTCTATAAATAGCAAGAATGATGCAACTCCACAACCTGCTGAGCAAGACAATCAGACAGTAGTGGAAGAGCCATTGAAAAAGAACAAGCCTGTTGTAATTGAGGACTTGTGCGTCGCATGGCGTGAGTTTGCCCACAACCTTCCTAAAGAAGAAGTTGGCATGGCTAATCACATTGACAACATGGAGCCAAACTTGATGGAAGACGGAAAGACGGTGCTTGTGATGGTGGATAACCCAATCCTTGAAAACCAGTTCAGTACTTACCGTCCTAAGTTTGAGGCATTCCTGCATCAAAGGCTTGAGAATAACACACTGTCAATAAAAACCCAAGTGCGACCTCCAAGCGAAAGGAAGAGGCTTTTCTCACGACATGAACAATATAACATGTTGCTTGAACACAACGACGCTCTCCGCAAACTTGCTGAGGTATTTGCTTTGGAATTAGATTAACAGAAATGCAGCAATAAACATGTGGACACTTGACACATTTTCAATAGAATACAACTGGAAGAACGCATTGGCAAAAAATCCCGATGCGTTCAAAAGCATACTGGCATTGTTTGACGAAGGAGTACAAACTGCCATTGTCCTTGAAGCATGCGACAAAGGAACAGAGTATCTGAGCAACAACGCTCCTGAGAATGTGACGGTTTTTCGATCATACTCAGATTACCGATTCTTCATCCGTCGTAAGCACGGATTTGAATTGCTCATCCTCGTTTCTCCTCGCAACTACCCAGAACAAGAAGTGCCAACTCTTCAGTTCTATCCTCGCTCTCTGCACCTCGGAGTAGGATGCCAGCGCCAAGCAAGCACAAACATTGCAAAGCATCTGCTTGGGAAACTCACTGCAGAAGGATATTGTCTTGATTCTCTTGCAACTATCGGCACCATCGAAGAGAAGAAAGATGAACCATTGATGGCTGAGTTACACAAATTGTGCCCTCGAGCTAAGATGTGCGTTCATCCTGCCAAAGAACTTGCAAAGGTAAACATTCCTAATCCTTCAGAAAAGGTATTTGAGACATCTGGTTGCTACGGCATAGCAGAGTCAGCTGCTCTCATTGAGAATGCTAACAGCAAAATTGTGATTGAGAACAAGAAATGCAAGATTGAAGTCGGAGGCAAGATTCAGCATTACACTTATGCACTTGCACAAGAGTACATGAAGCATTAACCATTGTATAAAAACAACAAATAAACAGATACCCCAAAGCACAATGGGCAAAGGAAAATTAGCAAAATTCGCAGACATGGCTGCCAATCCACTCGTAGTAGAGTGTCCTTTCTGGCAGCTTCAGAAAGAAGGATTCGCGCTAAAAGGTAATTGGCACAAGGAGTTTTTCCACAATAACAACCCTATCACACTTGAACTCGGTTGTGGTCGAGGCGAATATACGATAGGATTGGCAAAGCAATATCCTGACTGCAATTTCATCGGCGTTGACATTAAGGGCTCGCGAATGTGGCATGGAGCAAAAGAAGCTATGGAAGCAGGAATGAAAAATGTGGCATTTCTCCGCACTAACATTGAATGCATTGATGGCTTGTTTGCAGAAGGCGAAGTGGCAGAGATTTGGCTCACTTTCTCTGACCCTCAGATGAAGAAAGCAACTAAGCGACTCACTTCTACTTATTTTATGGAGCGCTATCGCCGATTTGTGGTTGACAGAGGATTAATCAATGTGAAGACAGACAGCAATTTTCTGGCTACCTATACAAAATACATGGCAGAGAAGAACGGATTGCCAATTAACCAAATCACTTTCGACCTCTATAAAGAAGAGAAGTCAGACTCTCCTTTGACAAGCATTCGTACATACTACGAGCAAATGTGGCTCGACAGAGGCATTCCTATCAAATTCATTCAGTTTGCTTTGCCACATGAAGGCAAACTTGAGGAGCCAAACATCGAAATACCTGTGGATGGATACCGTTCTTATAATCATCAAGTTGTGAGCACAAAAACAACTGGAAAATAGAATTGGTGAATAGGTGTTTTAAAACGATTAAACGACTATACGACCATACGATTAATCGACTACACGATTAAACGATTAAACGACTACACGATTAAACAATTAAAACAACGATTAAAACAACAATTAAAAATATGACAATTTATCCGAAACTTATACACGATGCGCTCTCAACAGTTCGCTATCCAGGCAACGGTAAGAGCATTATGGAGAATGAGATGCTGGAGGATGACCTTCGCATCGATGGGATGAAGGTAAGTTTCTCCCTAATATTTGAAAAAGCAACCGACCCTTTCATGAAGTCGGTGGTGAAAGCTGCAGAAGCGGCAATCAAGACTTTTGTTGCTCCTGATGTTGAAGTGACAATAGGTACAAAATCAAAGACCGCTCTACCACCCGAGCCAGACAAGCTTCTTCCTGGAGTGAAGAACATCATTGCAGTAAGTTCAGGCAAAGGCGGTGTTGGCAAGAGCACTGTCACTGCCAACCTTGCTGTTGGATTGGCAAAGCTCGGCTATAGAGTTGGCTTGCTCGACACCGACATCTTTGGTCCTTCAATGCCTAAGATGTTCCAAGTGGAAGAAGAGCGACCATACGCAGTCAATGTAGAAGGCCGCGACCTCATTGTTCCTATTGAAAAATACGGAGTTAAGCTTCTTTCCATTGGCTTCTTCGTTGATCCAGAGCAAGCTACACTTTGGCGTGGAGGAATGGCATGCAATGCCCTCAAGCAGCTCATTACAGAAGCAGATTGGGGAGAACTCGATTATTTCATCCTCGACACTCCTCCAGGAACAAGCGACATTCATCTCACACTCATTCAGACACTTGGCATCACAGGAGCTGTCATTGTCAGCACTCCGCAGCAGGTGGCACTTGCTGATGCTCGCAAGGGCATCAACATGTATATGAACGAAAAGGTTAACATCCCAATTCTTGGTCTTGTTGAGAATATGGCATGGTTCACTCCTGCCGAATTACCAGAAAACAAATACTACATCTTTGGCAAAGATGGAGCAAAGCAATTGGCAGAAGAGCTCAATGTGCCGCTTCTTGCTCAAATTCCACTCATTCAGTCAGTTTGTGAGGATGGAGATAAAGGCGAACCTGCCGTTCTCAATCCTGCTTCACCAGAAGGCATTGCATTCATGAGTCTTGCTGCAAAGGTTGTCACTCAGGTTGATAAGCGCAACCTTGAGATGGCTCCAACACAGAGGGTGGAAGTGGCAAAGAAATAATAGTCCCCTACCCCCCAAAATGGGGAATTTAGAAAAGCCCTAAACTTGTTTGGGGAATTTCCTCTTGCAAATAGGAAAACACCTTTGCAAGGGGATTTTTTTTCTCGTAACTTCGCAACATCATTTATTATAAGTTAAATGGAAGTAAACAGTAGTTAGTAGAAGTTAACGGTAGTTAACGGAAGATAGTTAAGACACAAAATGATGCAAAAATTCGTCCATTAATTCATTCTTCGAAAGCGTCGCAAGCGAACAATGACCCAAAGCAAAGCGATAGCTCCTATTAACTTCCGTTAACTCCAAAAAACAAAGCGAATTCCAAAAACTTCTTATATTTCTTATGAAATCCTTCTTCACACTCCTCTCCGTATTCATGTTCTGTCTGCCTATTGCAGCGCAGAAGATTGAGGTTAGCGCTCATGTGGTGGATGCCACTACCAACGAGGCCTTGCCTTATGTGAATGTGTATGTATCCACTGGCTATGGAACAATCACAAATGCTGATGGCGACTTCACAATCAGCATGGATGAAGACGAAACCGTTCGCTTCACATTTGTAGGCTACGAACCGCTCACCTTGTCACGCAATGCTGTTGGCAAAACCATAAAGCTTCAACCTCAATCTGTGTCTCTTGGCGAAGTAACTGTGCTGGCACAGGAGAACATCATCATCTCTGCAGCCAAGCTTCTGGAAAAGGAATACCGCAAGTACAAGGATCAGAGAAGCACCTACTTCTACCGCATGAACACCACCTACCGCAACGAACTCATGGAGGCATTCGTGGAGGCAAGTTCTGTAGCAAACTTGCGTGACTTGCTTTTCCTCAAAGGACGCAGAGGACAGGCCACTCTCTACGGACTTGACGAGACAGCTATAGGCAACATGAACCTGCACCACATGATGGAGGTAAGCCCTCGAACCAGCGACTCTAAGTTCTGGGCAAGACTGCTCACACCTTTCATTCTTCCAGGCATTTATGATGGTGTGTATAAGAGAGTTGACAACAATTCGCTCAACCAATACTACGACATGGAAAGCGAGAAACTGACTGACGAGGAAGGCAATCAAACCTACAAGATTACTTTCTCTCAGAAGAAGGAAGTCGGTCCGATCATTCAGCACCCAAATCGCAAAACCACACTTGCTGATTTGCTGGGCAAAAATAAGCGCGCCATCCTCACCGGCACTCTCTACATTGATGCCAAAACAAAGCAAGTATTGCGCTTCGATGGTCAGGTAGAGAACCTCACGCTCGATGTCATCAAGGATTTTTATGTGCAGTCCACTCCAATTATCTCAAAAGTGAAGATCAACTTCACTCATGACAGAGGCTATACAGAGATACAGAGCATAGCCAACAGCATGAGCAACGGCAGCGTCACCGTCAACTCTTTATTATATAATGTTAACGACCTCAACATTGATGGCAGCAACGATGACAGCAACACGAAAAAGCCAAAGAAGAAGAAGGAAACAAAGAAAGAAATAAAGCTGCAAGAGAAAGCAGACAACTTCCTTGCAACTATTGACGATGCAGGTTTCGATGCCTTGCTTTGGAAGCGTTCCAACATTGTGCAGCGCACTGCCGACGAAGCTCGCATTGTAGGATTTGAAGAGCAGATGGCAATGAACGACTCTGTCAGCAGTGTCAATTCCAGCATGGAAATGCTTGTTGACCACCTTGCTCGCTTTGGCAAGAATATTCCTCAGGAGAAGGTGTATCTGCACATGGACAACACCAACTATTTCGTTGGCGACACTATCTGGTTTGCTGCCTACACCCGTCAAACAAACGACAACATGCCTTCGAACATCAGTGGTGTGCTTTATGTCGAACTCTACAATCAAGATGGCTATCTTGTGGAACGCAAGCTGCTGGAGATGAACAACGGTCGTGGCTATGCCAACTTCGTTCTCGACAAGCAGAACTATGCCGGCTACTACGAACTCCGTGCCTACACTCGCTGGCAATTGAACTGGGGTCTCTACGAGCATTTCCACTCTAAAGAAAGCGAGAAGTGGTTCTTGACAAAAGATTTGATGCAGAACTATCTGCGTGATTATCATAAGATTTACAGTCGTGTATTCCCTGTCTATGACGCTCCTAAGGAGGAAGGCAACTATGCCGAGGTGATGTCTCTGCGCCCTATGCGACAGATTTTCACGCACGACCCCGACAAGCACAAGATGGTGCTCACACTCTTCCCTGAAGGCGGCAACCTCGTCGAAGGACTTCCATGCCGAGTGGCTTATGAAGCAGCTTGGGACACTGGACAGGCACTTGAAGGCAAGCTTGGAGAGACAAAGAGCGAGAAGCGAGGCAGAGGAACCTTTGAGGTAATACCTGAGAAGGGATTTGAGCGTGAAGTGGTTTTCACTGCAAAGGATGGCACTACTGTCAAGGCAAAGCT
>JAGHVC010000064.1 GCA_018064505.1 Candidatus Minthosoma caballi
GGAATCAGCCTACACCCTACACCCTTTTCGCCTAAAAACAAGGATTCTTTCCAATTACAAACACATTTTATCTGCTTTAGTGGCAAAAAGTGGTGGGAGGGTGGGTCCGCCCCACACCCCTTTTGGCACTACTCTGCTCATACACGAAGAGTTCATGTAAATCGTCACTAAAATCTGCATACGAATGTTGAATATATTATAAATAATGTGTAACTTTGCAAAAAATATACACTATTCACAATGGTAAAGACAAAAACAAAGACAAATAAGCCTCAGGCGAAGCCAAGTTTTGTGAGTGAGAAGCCCAAAAGCGCTCCTGTCAAGGCTGGCAAGAAGCCTCTGTCGTTTGGCGAGAAAACAGGAACGATTCTCGCTATGTCAGTATGCGCTGTGTTTGCTGTGTTTGCAGCTTACATCCTCATCACTACCAATAGCGACTTGCTCTTCCAGGCACAGAACTATTCGTTCTTCAACTCAACAACAGAGTATTTCAATGACTGCATGAAGCTGCCTGGCGGCATCATCACATTCGTTGCCACTTTCTTCACCCAGTTCTTCTATGAGCCATGGATGGGAGCTACCATACTCATTGCTCTATGGGCAGCAATCTTCTATGTTAGCAAGAAGGCAATGAGAGTGTCGTCGGTATGGGCATGCATGATGCTTGTGCCTGTAGCTGCTTTGCTCACCTCTGTGATTGACACAGCCTACTGGATTTACTACATCAAACAGCCAGGATACTGGTTCTACGGCACGGTTGGTTTCCTCATCTCTATGCTCATGACATGGGCAATGCAGATTTGCAAGAACACTATCTACCGCATCATACTTGCCGTAGCCATTGCATGCACTTACCCTCTTTTCGGATGGTACACATTGCTTGCACTCATATATTCCGCTTTCGTACACATGAACGAAAAGGGATTTGCTAAGTCTTCTGCGCTCAACAAGGTAGTGTTGCCTGTTTTAGCAATAGCTCTTGCTGTGGCTACTCCATACATCTGCTACAACTTCTACTCAAACATCCGACTTGAAGGCATCCTCTTCACTGGCTTGTACTACTTCGAGTCTGACAATCTTTCATCATTCTACCCATTTATTCCGTTCATCATCTTGTGCGTGTGGCCAATCTTGATGGCTTTCATGCCAAAGGAAAAGAAATTGACTGGCGGCAAAGCAATGGCTGCATATATAGTCAATGCAGTTCTTCTGTATGGCTGTTTCCACTTCGTAGTAGCAGGCAACTTCCAGGATGTGAACTACCACACAGGCATGCGCATGTATCGTGCCATTGAGGAGCAGCAGTGGGACAAAGCTCTCGATGAGATTGGCAACTTGCCAACCGATGCAAGCCGCGAGATGGTGCTGTTCAAGAACATTGCCTTGCTGAACAAAGGCGAGATGGGTAGCAAGATGTTTAAGTACAACAACATGGGCAATAACCCACGCAATCCTTACGACTCTCTTCAGGTGCACATGGTGCAGACAGGCTCTCCTCTCATCTACATGAACCATGCTAAGACCAACTTCGCAATTCGCTGGTGCATTGAGAACGGCGTGGAGTTTGGACCTCGATTCAACGAGATAAAGATCATGACTCAGTGCGCCCTCATCAACCAGGAGATGGATGTGGCTCGCAAGTATCTCAACATCATGAAGAACACAATGTTCTACAAAGACTGGGCAGAACACTACATGCCTCTTGTAGATAATCCTAAGCTCATCAGTGAGTATCATGAGTTTGATGTGATTCGTGAACTGCGCAACAACATGGGCACCGTGCTTGACGGCGACCAAGGATTGTGCGAGATGTATCTGCTCAGCTACTTCTCAAACACTATAAACAAGGACAGCCAGCTGCTTGAGGAACTCACCCTCAACTACGCAATGGTGCAGAAAGACATTCAGCTGTTCTGGCCTCGTTTCTTCCTCTATGCAAACATGCACAAGTCGCAGGAGATGCCGATCCACTATCAGGAGGCAGCTTATCTGTATGGCAATCTTGAGCATCAGGTGGATATATCTTCTATGCCATTCGACAAGACAAAGGTGTTAGAGAGATATGATAGTTTCCAGCAGATCTCGCAGTCTCTTCTTGCATCAGGCATGACTCCAGAACAGGTTGGCGAGTCAATGAAGGCAAGCTTCGGAGACACATTCTGGTGGTTCTATTTCTTCTGCAGAGATATTCACTCTTATTAATCTTTGGCTATTTAGTTGTCATAAAAAAATAGTAAATACTTTATACATTCTGAAAATATGAAACTACGCAATATACTTTCAGCTTGTGCGATTGCACTTATCATTGCAGCATGCGGCCATCCATCTGTGCCTACTGATGCAAAGCAAGAGAGCCGTCTCCCTAAGATTTACCCTGACTACACCGAGGTGACTATTCCTTGCAACATCTGCCCTCTCAACTTCGCTGTGCAAGAAGGGGCGACTGAGGCTGTGGCTCGCCTTACTTATCCTGGCGGCGAACTCACATACGGAGAGGACTGCAACATCTTGATTGACGAATCGGAATGGAAAGACATGCTTGAAGCATCAAAAGGCAAGAGCATCAAGGTGGATGTGTTTGCCAAAGTGAATGGCTCTTGGATAGCTTACAAGCCATTCAACATCAATGTGGCAGAGGATCCAATCGACCAGTACATTTCGTACCGACTCATCCAGCCTTCTTATGTGGCATACGAGCAACTTTCAATCAGCCAGCGCGACCTCACTTCGTTTGAGGAGAAAGACATCTACAACAACATGAGCGTTGGCACAGAAAAGGATGGACAATGCATCAACTGCCACTCATACAAAAACTACAAGACGGACAACATGCTCTTCCACATGCGTCAGGCACTTGGCGGCACTATGCTTGTCAGCAATGGCGAGGTGAAGAAGATTGATTTGAAGACAGAGCAGACAATCAGCGCTGGCGTTTATCCTGCTTGGCACCCAACAGAGAATCTCATTGCTTTCTCTACTAATAAGACGGGACAGTCATTCCACACTAAGGATTTGAATAAGATTGAGGTGCAGGACACATACAGCGACCTCATCCTTTATGATGTTGACAAGAATGAGGTAAGCATCATCTCTGAACTCGACGACGAACTTGAGGTCTTCCCTACTTGGAGCCCAGACGGCAAGAAGCTGTACTTCTGCTCTGCTCACTTTGAATACCTCAACGACAGCATTGAGACCGAGACTGAAATGATTCAGCGATACAGAGAGGTGCAGTATGACATCTATGCTGCTGACTTCGATGCTAAAACAAAGACATTCAGCAACATGGAGAAAATATACGATGCAGCAGCTATCGGCAAGAGCGCTACTCTTCCACGCATCAGTCCTGACGGCAAGTATCTCTTGTTTGCACAGGCAAACTATGGCTGCTTCCATGTGTGGCACAATGATGCCGACATCTTCATTCTCGACCTGAACACAAAAGAGGCAAAGAACCTGAAAGAGGTTAATAGCGACCGTTCTGAAAGCTACCCAACATGGTCAAGCAATGGACGCTGGATCATGGTTGATTCGCGTCGCGATGATGGCAACTACACTCGCCCATTCATTGCTTACTTCGATAAGAATGGCAAAGCTCACAAAGCATTTGAGGTGCCACAGAAGGATCCAAACTTCTACACTTACTTCCTTCGTTCCTACAACCGACCTGAGTTCATGATTGAACCAGTGAAGGTTACACCTCAGGAGTTTGCTAAAAAGGCAAAGGAAGACGCTATCAAGGCTTCATTTGCAAACTAACATAATACAACCAATACTGAGCACAGAGAGCTGGCAAACGGCATCTCTGTGCCTTTTGCTGAAATATGCCTAACATGCACAACATACTGAAGATAAAACATATAAACGCATTTGCGTTTATATTATTAGCAGTTTTTTTCTTACCAATAGCAAATGCTGATTTGCTCTACACATGGCAAGAATACGGCTTGTTCATGAGCACATCTTCATTCATGGCAGAAACTGTAAGCAACTACGGATTGTGGGCATGGATTGGAAGCTATCTGACTCAGTTCTTCTACTATCCATGGCTAGGCAGCGGAATGCTGATTGCAATGTGGATTATCTCCTACTATCTGATAGCGAGTGCATTTAAAATGCAAGACGAATGGTCGCCCATTGCCTTGATTCCATTTGTTAGCCTGCTCATTTCTGTGGTTCAAGTTGGCTATTGGATTTATTACATCAACACTCCTGGCTACTGCTTCAGTTTCAGCGCTTGCTATTTGATTGCTGCCCTCATCACTTGGGGTGTGAGCAAGATTGGCAAAGGATTCATTAAGCGCAGATTGACAATAGCCGCTGTGTTTATCGGCATTTTGTTCACAATTGGGTACAGAATTCCATCGTTCAGCCGAAGCGAATACAGCGATTTCTCATTGTGCATTCCATTCATCGTAGCAGCAGCATCGCCAGTATTTCTTGCTATTCCATACGAGAAGGTTAAGCTGAGTATGCCTTTGCGTACAGGGATAATGAGTGGAGTGTTTGCCCTCATGTGCATGGCTACTGCTATGCTGAATTTCAGCAACTCAAATTTCCATTCAGAGATGAAGATGTATAAAGCTCTGGATGAATCCAGATACGAAGATGTGCTGAAAGAAGCACAGTCTATCAAGGGAGAGCCATCAAACATGATGGTTGTGTATAAGAATATTGCTTTGCTCCATACTGGCAAACTGACAGATATCTTTAAGGTAAACAATTGCGGAATCCAGCCTGCAGCCAACGATAGCCTCAATGTGCGCATAGCTCACATAAGCGGCGAGATGGTTTACTACCAATTCGGTCAAATAAACTTTGCCTACAGATGGGGCGTAGAGAATGGCGTTAAGCGTGGAATGACAAACACTCGACTAAAGATGCTTTTCCGTTGTGCAGTATTCAACAAGGAATTTGACTTAGCTCATAAGTACCTGACTCTCTTAAAGAAAACAACCTTCCACAAGGATTGGGCAAAGGAACATGAGAACTGGATAATGAGAGGCTCAGACTTCTTCAGCAGCGTTGAATATGAGAACATTTATCCTCTGCTCGATGAAGACATCAACTATCTGGATGATGACCAAAGCTTCTGTGAGAAGTGGATTCTTGACCATTTCTCCGACCTAGTCCACCCTACTTCGTCAAAGCTTGAAGAGCTCATCATGTGCACTGCTTTGTGGACTGAAGATGAGTATTCTTTCCTCGTGCATTTCTATGATTACTATAATAGGCATAAGAACGAAGGCATCCCGCTCGTGTATCAAGAAGCGGTAATAATGCTGGCTAGTAACGAGGACTCCCCTATCACTCTTGGTAAGGATTTCCGTTTCGACCCAATCATCGTCGAGCGATTCAACAACTTTGCAGCCGAGTATCAATCATACACTCAGAAAGGCATGGAAGACAAAGAGATAGGAAAGAAACTGAAGCCTATGTTTGGCGACACTTACTGGTGGTACTACTATTTCTATACAGACTTTATGATTTACTAATTAGCTATAATACACAATGAAAAAACTTTTATCACTAACTTTTCTTGCAGCAGCAACGCTCACAGTCAGTGCGCAGGGCACAGTGCAAGACTACAAAAACGCCTTTGCTATCCGTGGCAAATACAGCAACAAGATGACAAATGGCAATGTGAGCGCTCATCGTCGCGGCGAGAGCAATTTCTGGTATTCTGTCTTTAATGGTGATGAGACACTCTATTACGAGGTGAATGCTAAGACAGGCGAAAAGACAATAATTGAAGACCCTACCCCTCGCCGCCGACCAGAAAGAATTGACGGCACTCAGCACCACTGGATGGAAGTGCTTGACGAAAAAGATGGTAGAGCTGAGAATCCTGCAAACGGAAGGCAGCGCATTATCCACAAGAACAACAACCTTTATCTTATGGAGGAAGGCACTAGCGAGACTAGCACGCAAATCACCACTGATGGCGTTGACACATGCTACTACTCATCATGGGGCAGATGGTCGAAAGACGGAAAGTATTATGCCACAGTGAAGATTAAGCCTGCACCAAAGCATTATGTGACCTACACTCTTTCCTCGCCAACATCGCAAGTGCAGCCAATATACTCTAATCAGGAATACGCAAAGCCAGGCGATTCGCTCAACTACCGCATCCCTGTCATTGTTGATGTTGAAAACTGCAAGGTTATTGAACCAAAATCAACAGCTTTGTTTGCAAGTCAATACGATGTTTCTGCACCTGTATGGGATGAGGATTTCAAATCAGTGACTTTCGAGTTTAACGAGCGTGGTCACAAGACATTCCGAGTTCTTGAAATGAATCTTATGGGTGATGTGAAGACAATAATCGAAGAGAAAAACGACAAGTATGTTGCTTACTCACGCAATCTTCGCCGCAATCTTGGCAACGGCAAGATCTTATGGAAGAGTGATCGCGACGGACATGCTCATCTCTACCTCTACGACCGCAAAACAGGCAAGCACACTCAAATCACAAAGGGTGACTTCTGGGTGAGAGATGTGCAACACTACTCTATCGACGAAAAAGGAAAAGGTTACATAATCTTCTCTGCCAATGGTATGAATTGTAAGAATATGGGCATTGTCACTTCTAGCTTTGATGGAGAAATAAAAGAAGAAGATCCTTATAATGTTCATTACTATAGGATTGACATCAACGGAAAGAATCTTGTTTTCCTCACACCAGAAAGAGGCAACCATTCTGCCACACTCAATGGCGATCAGACAGCTCTCATCGACACTTACTCTTCGATTGATAAAGCACCTATCACTGTGCTTCGCTCTGCCACTGACGGCAAGATAATCACAACTCTCGAAACTGCAGACATCGCTAAGCTGGAATCAAACGGATGGAAAGCTCCTGAGGTGTTTGTGGCTCCTGGCCGTGATGGAAAAACCGACATGTGGGGCATCATTCAGCGACCAACAAACTTCGACCCTAACAAGAAGTATCCTGTCATCGAGTACATTTACTCTGGCCCTGGCGACCAGTATGTGCCAAAATCGTTCACTCCTTGGCTGTGGAACCTTGCAGACCTTGCTGAGCTCGGATTCATTGTCGTTCAGCTCGACGCAATGACCACATCATTCCGTTCGCTCGACTTCGAGCAGGTGTGCTACAAGAACCTCAAAGATTCTGGATTCCCAGATCGCATCGAGTGGATTAAGGCTGCCGCAAAGAAATATCCATACATGGACATTGAGAATATGGGCATCTACGGATGTTCTGCAGGCGGGCAAGAAGCACTTGGCGCACTCCTCTTCCATCCTGAGTTCTACAAAGTAGGCTATGCTGCCTGCGGATGCCACGATAATCGCATGGACAAGATATGGTGGAACGAGCAATGGATGGGCTACCCTGTTGACTCAAGCTACATCGAGTGTTCTAATGTAGAGAATGCCAAGAACCTTCAGGGCAAGCTTATGTTGCTCGTTGGAGAAATGGACGACAATGTTGACCCATCATCAACTTATCAGGTTGTCAATGCACTGCAGAAAGCAAACAAAGACTTTGAGTTTGTACTTATCCCAGGAGCTCATCACACTATGGGCGAAACATTTGGCGAGCACAAGCGCTACGACTTCTTCGTGAAGAACCTCCTCGGCGTTGACCCACCATCCTGGAGCTCACTAAAATAACTCCCATCCTCAACGGTTCTGACGCTGAGCATAACTCCAATGTTCTCAACGGGACAGTTGAGTCCAACCTAAAATATGCAAGAAGAAAAGAAATCACCAAAAGAATTAGGCACAGCCCCAATTGGCAAACTGCTCACCAAATACGCCATTCCTGCTGTTATTGCTATGACTTGCTCATCGCTCTACAACATGATTGACCGTATCTTCATTGGCCATATACCAGAAGTAGGTACATTGTCGCTTGGCGGACTTGCTGTCACCTTTCCTATCGTCAACCTAAGCGCTGCATTCGGAGCTATGGTAGGAGTAGGAGCAAGCACCATGATATCTATCAAGCTTGGCCAAAAGGATTACCCTACAGCACAGCGAGTGCTTGGCAACCTTGTGTCGCTCAACATCATCATAGGCATCCTCATTGGCACGCTGGGCATCATCTTCATTGACCCTCTCCTCCTCTTCTTCGGAGCAAGCGAGAACACCATCTGCTATGCACATGACTACATGTTCATCATCCTCATGGGCAATGTGATCACCCATCTATATCTAGGATTGAACAGTGCCATTCGTTCCACAGGGCACCCTCATGTGGCAATGATAGCCACGGTGTCAGGAGTCGTGATAAATGCATGCTTTGACCCTCTTTTCATCTTCGTATTCAATCTTGGCATCGAAGGAGCTGCCTACGCAACAATACTCTCGCAAATCATTTCACTTATATTTGTTGTTTGCGTCCTCTCCAACAAGAAAGAGCTTATTCATTTACACTCAGGCATTTATGGCCTTCGTAAAAACATTGTCAAACACATCATCACCATTGGTATGTCACCATTCTGCATGCAACTTTGTGCTTGTCTTGTTGTCATTCTCATCAATAAAGGCCTCACAAAGCATGGTGGTGACACAGCTATTGCTGCGTATGGCATAGTGAATGGCATCACTTTCATTTTCATCATGGTAGTGCTCGGAATCTGCCAAGGCATGCAGCCTATTGCCGGTTTCAACTACGGAGCTCAAAAGCCAGAGCGAGTAAATGCTGTATTGAAGAAAGCGATTATCCTTGCTACAATAGTGATGACTTGCTCATTCCTCCTTTGCGAATTCTTCCCTCAGTATCCAGTGAGCCTCTTTACTGATGATGCTGAACTGACAGCAATTTGCGTCAGAGGTATGCGAATCATCGTTGCTATGACTCCTGTAGTTGGATTCCAGATTGTCGTTGGCAATTTCTTCCAATCTATCGGCATGGCTAAGCAAAGCATTTTCCAGAGCGTGGCTCGTCAACTCGTATTCCTTGTGCCCTTCTTGCTCATCTTCCCTGAAATCTGGGGCACAGATGGCGTATGGCTCAGCATAACTGCAGCCGACGGAATTGCAGCTATAACATCGGCAGTTATGCTCGTTTGGTTCTATCGCAAGCAGAAAGGAAGCTATAAGAAAGTATCTGAAGTGCATGCACGAAGCATTAAACACCGCATTGCATATTTCTTTAGTAATCGTGTCACTCCATAATGAGTGGCATCACGAAGCAATTAGCTTGCCAAAAACGCAAGGAACAAAGAGTTTAGAGCTACGAGTGAAGAATGTTGATCAGAAAAATGATGATATATAAATTATAGAAGAAAATGCGTTACTTCATACATTTATCATACGACGGGAAAAACTACCATGGCTGGCAAATACAGCCAGGAGCCATCACTGTGCAAGAGGTGCTGAACAAAGCTCTCTCCACACTTCTGCGCCAAAACATCGAAGTTACCGGTGCTGGAAGAACTGATGCTGGAGTCAACGCATCCCTCATGGTAGCTCATTTCGACTATGGCGCACCACAAGATACAGATTGCAACAATCTATCACATAGTGGCGTAAACCATGTGGAAGGAAATTCAAATGGCACTTCTCATTCTAATAGAGAAAAAGATGTCATTACGGACAGAGGAGGGCTTCTATATCGTCTCAACAAGCTCCTTCCTCAAGACATTGCAATCCATAAGATTGAGCAAGTACCAGATGAGATGCATGCTCGATTCTCTGCCATTTCACGCACATACCACTATTTCGTCGTGACTGAGAAGACTCCGTTCGAGCCATATGCATATCGTTTCCCTCAGCCACTTGATTTCGACAAAATGAACGAGGCTGCAAAGCTTCTGTTCAACTACATCGACTTCACATCATTTTCAAAGCTACACACCGATGTAAAAACCAACAACTGCCGCATCATGAAGGCTGAATGGCGTCAAGTCACTCCTATCAAATGGGTGTTTGAGATACAAGCCGACCGTTTTCTTCGCAACATGGTTCGAGCCATCGTAGGCACCCTACTCGATGTTGGCCGAGGAGCCATCAGCATACAGCAATTTGCAGAGATTATAGAAAAGAAGAATCGTTGTTCTGCCGGAACATCAGTTCCTGGCAACGCCCTCTTTCTCGTAGACATAAAATATTAAGATAAAACAAATAGCTAATCATCCTCATGCATCTGGAAGCTCATACTCAACAGAAAGAAACAGGGTGACAATTTATTATTATGTGGTTAATTTTAGCATTCGTATCAGCTTGTTTATTAGGATTTTATGATGTATTCAAAAAGAAAAGTCTAAAAGATAACGCAGTTATTCCTGTGCTGCTGCTTAACACACTCTTTTCTTCAATCATCTTCATTCCCTTCATCATTGCCAGCCGTCAAGGTGCAATAGCAGAAGACAGCATCTTCTTCACACACTCATATGGATGGGAAGAACACAAATACATCCTCATTAAGTCGTGCATAGTGCTTGCCTCATGGCTGTGTGGATATTTCGGCTTGAAGCATCTGCCACTCACCATTGTCGGCCCGATCAATGCAACTCGTCCTGTAATGGTGCTCATTGGAGCCCTCACCATCTTTGCCGAACGCCTCAATGTATGGCAATGGATTGGTGTCACAGTTGCGATAATTTCACTCTACATGCTCTCACGATCAAGCAAAAAAGAAGGCATTGATTTCAAACACAACAAATGGATAATACTCGTTATCCTTGCCAATGTGCTTGGAGCTGTATCTGGATTGTATGACCGTTTCCTCATGGCTCCTGTAGAGCGTGGCGGAGTGGCTCTTGACAAAGTTGCTGTACAATCGTGGTACAACATATACCAGTTCTTTCTCATGTCAATCATGCTAATTGTGCTTTGGCTGCCATCACGCAAGAAGACAACACCATTTCATTGGGATTGGTGCATTATCCTCATCTCCATATTCCTTTCTGCTGCAGATTTCGTCTATTTCTACGCCCTCTCACTCGACGATGCTATGATTTCCATTGTGTCAATGGTGCGTCGCGGCTCTGTAATTGTCAGCTTCCTTTTCGGAGCAATGGTGTTCAAGGAAAAGAATCTCAAGTCGAAGATTATCGACCTCGCACTCGTGCTTCTCTCTATGATGTTCCTGTTCATCGGAAGCAGATAAAAAACATCATCAAAATCTAAAGCGTAAGCGTTATTAGCAATTCTTACAAGTAACAAAAAAAGAACGAAGAGTCGACTCTTCGTTCTTTACATTTTATAATATCTTATATTAAATATTCTTCAGTTTGCTAATGCTTTCTGTCAAAGCTGCAATCTTTGTTTCTGCATCGGCTTGCTTTTTCTTCTCAAGCTCAACAACCTGAGCAGGCGCATTAGCTACAAAGCGTTCGTTGCTCAGCTTCTTCTGCACGCCAATGAGGAAACCCTGAAGGTGCTTGAGTTCTGCTTCCATCTTAGCAATCTCGGCAGCAGTATCGATGAGGTTGCCAAGAGGAACGGCATACTCAGTTGTTCCAACCATGAAGGCTGAAGCGCTATCGTCCTTGGCAGAAACAACATCAATGCTTGAAAGGTTTGCCATCTTTGCAATGAGTTCTGCAAGCGCAGCCGCTGGATTCTCACCTACTACTTGAAGCGTAAGTGGTTCCTTTGGTGCTATGTTCTTCTGATTGCGAACAGTACGAACACCTGCAACAATCTGCTTCATGCTCTCAACATCTGCAATAAGCTTAGCCTCTTCTGCTGTTGGAGCTTCAACCTTAAGAGGATCTATCATGATGCTTTCGCCATCCTTACGCTCAGTAATGTGCTGATAGAGTTCCTCTGTAATGAACGGCATGAATGGGTGGATAATCTTCATGAGATTCTCGAAGATGCTAAGCGTAGCAGCAAGCGTATCCTTGTCTATTGGCGCCTGATAAGCAGGCTTAATCATCTCAAGATACCAGCCAGAGAACTCGTCGGTAAAGAGTTTGAAGGCTGCCATGAGTGCCTCTGAGAGACGATATTTCTTGAAGAGGTCTTCAATTTCTGTATACTCAGCCTTAAGCTTTGCATTCATCCAAGCGATAGCCTTCTTGTTGCCTTCAGGCTGTGCGATGTCTGCTGACTGCCAACCACTTACGAGACGGAAAGCATTCCATATCTTGTTACAGAAAGCCATACCTTGCTGGCAAAGTGATTCATCAAAAAGGATGTCGTTGCCTGCTGGTGCAGAAAGGAGCATGCCCATACGCACGCCGTCAGCTCCATACTTGTCGATGAGCATGAGTGGGTCAGGTGAGTTGCCCAATGACTTTGACATCTTACGGCCAAGCTTATCGCGCACGATACCTGTGAAATATACATTGCGGAATGGAATAGCTTTCTGATACTCGCAACCAGCCATGATCATACGAGCTACCCAGAAGAAGATGATATCTGGACCTGTTACGAGGTCAGCAGTTGGATAGTAGTAGTTAATCTCCTCATTACCAGGGTTGTTGATGCCATCGAAGAGAGAGATTGGCCAAAGCCATGAAGAGAACCATGTGTCGAGCGCATCCTCATCGCGCGTGAGCTGCTCAGCTGTGATGTTCTCATATCCAGCAATCTTCTTAGCCTTCTCAAGTGCCTCCTCAGCAGAGAGAGCGACAACATACTTCTCTTCTTCCCCCTCATTCGTAGGTAAGAAGTAAGCAGGAATGCGATGTCCCCACCAAAGCTGACGAGAGATGCACCAGTCCTGAATGTTCTCAAGCCAGTTCTTGTAGGTAGTAACATACTTTGTAGGATAGAACTTAAGCTCGCCACTGAGTACTGGAGGAAGAGCAATGTCAGCAAAGTGCTGCATAGAGAGGAACCACTGCTTGCAGAGGCGTGGCTCTACAGCTGTATCCTGATTGCGTTCTGAATAGCCAACCTTATTGTCGTAATCCTCAACCTTCTCAAGGAGAGAAGCATTGCCAAGGTCGATGGCAATCTGCTTGCGCACATCGAAGCGATCCTGACCAATGTACATACCTGCAGCCTCTGAAATAGTACCATCTGGGTTGAAGATGTCAATTGTCTCAAGGTTATGAGTTTTGCCAAGAGCATAGTCGTTAGCATCGTGAGCAGGAGTGACTTTCAAGCAACCTGTACCGAACTCAATGTCAACATAGCGGTCTTCGATGACTGGAATAACTCGTCCAACAAGAGGCACGATTACTTTATGACCACGAAGCCACTGATTCTTAGGGTCTTTAGGGTTGATACACATAGCTGTATCGCCCATGATTGTCTCTGGACGAGTAGTGGCTACCACTGCATAGTAGCCCTTCTCATCCTGATGAAGAACTTCTCCTTCTTCACCTGTTGGCTGTACTGGATTAACATCAGCATCAGCAACATAATATTTAAGGTAGTAAAGCTTGCTCTTCTCTTCACGATATATAACCTCTTCGGTAGAGAGCACTGTCTGTGCCTTTGGATCCCAGTTGACCATGCGAAGACCACGGTAGATAAGGCCTTTGTCGTAGAGATCGCAGAACACTTTTAGCACTGACTCCGAACGCTTCTCGTCCATAGTGAATGCAGTACGATCCCAGTCGCAAGATGCGCCGAGACGACGCAACTGCTTGAGGATGATGCCTCCGTGCTCTTCTGTCCAAGCCCATGCATGCTCAAGAAACTGCTCACGAGTGAGGTCGCGCTTCTTGATGCCCTGCTGTGCGAGCTTATTAACCACCTTAGCCTCTGTAGCAATAGAAGCATGGTCAGTACCAGGCACCCAGCATGCGTTCTTTCCGTCGATGCGAGCCTTGCGCACAAGGATGTCCTGAATGGTGTTATTGAGCATATGTCCCATGTGCAGAACACCTGTAACATTTGGTGGCGGTATTACTATTGTGTATGGTTCTCTGCCGTCTGGCTTAGAACTAAAAAGCTTATGGTCAATCCAATATTGGTACCATTTTCCTTCAACTTCAGAAGGATTGTATTTGCTTGCTAATTCCATATAATATTTTATTTTAATTATTGTCTTTTCTATTTCTCTACTCAAACTTCATTGTCGATGCTGGCTTACCAATGCTGATAAGATGCGAGCTGCCCCAAATCACGATGGAAGATATAAGGATTGTAGCTGCATTGATGGCAATAAGGAGTAGCCAATCGAACTTTATTGGCACCGAATCAATGTAATAGACAGATGCATCGAGCGATAGGATGTGAAACTGCTGCTGTAGCCAGCATAGGAGAATACCAGCAATATTTCCTATGAGCATACCTTTTCCTACAAGCATAATGCTGAAATTGACAAAGATGCTGCGAACAGCTTTGTTTGTTGCTCCAAGCACTTTGAGCGTACCTATCATATTAATGCGTTCAAGCATGATAATGAGCAACCCGCTCACTACGGTGAAGGCACTGACAAGAATCATCAAGATGAGAATCATCACAACATTCATGTCGAGCACAGCAAGCCAAGAGAAAGTGTGAGCTGCTATGTCCTTGATTGAGAACACTCCGTACATCACTCCGTTACGATCAACATCTTTGTGAATGAACTGAAGCTTGTCGGAAAGCAAATCAACTTGTTCAAAGTCTTTCACTGTTATTTCCAATCCAGAAGACATCTCATCATCCCATCCATTCAGTTTCCTAACGGTGTGGATATCAGTGATTGCATAGTGAGTGTCGTAATCATTCATGTTGGTTGCAAAGATGCCCGAAATTGTAAAACGGCGAGCTCTCATCGACTCTTCACCCATGAAATATGCAAAAATCTTATCTCCAACCTTAACGCCAAGGTTTGTAGCAACTTTCTTGGAAATAAGGATTTCGTTGGTTGATTCCTTACTAGTGAACTTTGGCAGCTTACCATCCACAAGGCAACTACTGAAGAACTCCATGTTGTAATCTTCACCTATTCCCTTGAATGTCAATCCGCAGAAGTCTTCATCTGTCTTCAGTATGCCAAGCTTTGTGGCAAACTTTTGAATATTGTCTATGCCTTTAACCTTCTTCACCTTGCCAATCAAGGTGTCGTTGGTGAGTACTGGCAGCATCTCATAGTTTTGATTTTGAGTCAAGCTAACAACTTGAATATGACTGCCAAAGCCTATAACCTTCGAACTTACCTCATGCTTGAAACCAAGCACAACAGCAAGGCTTATAATCATCACTGCTATGCCGATAGCAACACCAAGCATCGCTATACGAATAGCAGGACGAGAAAAACTTTTCCCGTCCGCTGTCTTATCCGCATAAATGCGCTTTGCTATGAATAATTCGAAGTTCATTAAGCCTCTTCCTAACTCTCTACTCTGCCTGGATAAGCTTCAAGAGCTTTTCTAAGAACGAAGAGCGCTCTGACAAGATCTTCTTTCTTCAACACATAAGCAATTCGAACCTCATTCTTTCCTGCTCCTGGAGTTGTATAGAAACCAGCTGCTGGAGCCATCATCACTGTCTCACCTTCGTAGTTGAACTCAGAAAGACACCATGCACAGAACTTTTCACAATCATCTACAGGAAGACGAGCGACTGTGTAGAACGCTCCCATAGGAATAGGAGAATAAACTCCTGGAATGCGGTTAAGGCCGTCAATCAAGCATTTACGACGCTCAACATACTCATCATAAATGTCACGACTGTATTCTTCAGGGGCATCAAGAGATGCCTCTGCAGCTATCTGACCTATGAGTGGTGGAGAAAGGCGCGCTTGACAGAACTTCATCACAGCAGTACGAATCTCTGCATTCTTAGTGATAAGAGCGCCCACACGAATACCACACTCACTATATCGCTTTGAAACTGAGTCTATAAGCACCACATTCTCTTCAATGCCTTCAAGGTGGCATGCAGAAATGTAAGGACTACCAGTGTAGATGAACTCACGATACACTTCGTCTGAGAAGAGGTAAAGGTCATACTTCTTCACGAGGTCACGAATCTGATTCATTTCACGACGAGTGTAAAGATATCCTGTTGGGTTGTTTGGGTTACAAATAAGGATTGCACGAGTGCGCTCGTTAATAAGCTCTTCAAATTTCTCCACCTTAGGGAGAGAGAAACCTTCATCAATAGTTGTTGCAATCGTACGAATTACTGCTCCAGCAGAAATGGCAAAAGCCATGTAGTTAGCATATGCTGGCTCTGGCACAATTATCTCATCACCAGGGTTAAGGCATGAAAGGAATGCAAAAAGCACAGCCTCTGAACCACCGCTTGTAATGATAATATCATCTGCAGTAAGGTTGATGTCATATTTCTTGTAATAGCCAACAAGCTTCTCACGATAGCTTCTATATCCTTGTGAAGGGCTATATTCAAGAATCTTGCGGTCAATATTTTTGATTGCATCAATTGCAACCTGAGGTGTAGGAAGATCTGGCTGACCAATGTTCAGATGATAGACTCTAACACCTCTCTTTTTTGCATCTTCAGCTAATGGAGCAAGCTTTCTGATTGGAGAGCTTGGCATCTCTGTTCCACGAATTGAAATCTTGGGCATATTGTAATTTAGTTGTTTCCTTAGTTTTGACTGACAATAATCATGCAAAGTTAGAAAAATTTTATCGCAAAAAGGGGCTTTTGTTAAAAAGATTTCATAAATTTGCAAAAATAAAGGATAAAACTCTAATGAAAGTAGGAATAATTCAACAATCATGCTCGGATAACATCGAGAGCAATAAGGCAAAACTCGAAGCAAACATACGAAAGGCGAAAATAAAAGGAGCAGAGCTTATCGTGATGCAGGAACTGCACAATTCACTCTATTTCTGTCAAACAGAGGACACTGATAAGTTTGATTTAGCAGAGACAATACCTGGGCCTTCTACTGATTTTTATAGCAGAATTGCTAAAGAACTGGAGGTGGTTATCGTTTCTTCCTTGTTTGAAAAAAGAGCAGCAGGATTATACCATAACACGGCTGTGGTTTTTGAAAAAGACGGAACTATTGCAGGAAAGTATCGCAAGATGCACATCCCTGACGACCCTGCTTATTATGAGAAATTCTATTTCACACCAGGAGATTTAGGGTTTCATCCTATTGACACTTCGGTTGGAAAACTTGGAGTGCAAGTGTGCTGGGATCAATGGTATCCAGAGGGGGCAAGACTTATGGCTTTGCAAGGTGCTGAATTGCTCATCTACCCAACTGCAATTGGATATGAAAGCAGCGACACACCAGAGGAGCAAGAGCGTCAGCGCGAAGCATGGACAACTGTGCAAAGAGGACATGCCGTAGCCAACGGATTGCCTGTAGTTGCCGTGAATCGTACTGGGCATGAACCAGACCCATCTGGACAGACTAATGGCATTAAATTCTGGGGAAGTAGTTTTGTGGCAGGTCCCCAAGGGGAAATGCTGTATAGGGCCCCGAAAGATGAAGAAGTCGTAGAGGTTGTTGAAATAGATATGAAGCGAAGCGAAAATGTGCGCCGTTGGTGGCCATTCCTCAGAGACCGCAGAATTGAGGAATTTGGAGCATTATCTAAACGGTTTATCGACTAAATTGACTTAGAGCGAGACATTTTTTACTTATTTTCACAAAAAAGTTAACAAAATGCTTTGTGTTATAAAAAGAAAAACATAAATTTGCATAAAAATAACTTAATTACTAATTTTTTAATCATTTGAATTATGAAGAATAAGACAACTGCAGGTATCCTTGCTATCCTTCTTGGTGGTATTGGCGTTCACAGATTCTACATGGGTCACACAGTACCAGGTATCGTTTACCTCCTTCTCTTCTGGACAGGTATTCCATCAATCCTTGCACTCATCGAAGGTATTATGTATCTCATGGACACTGATGAGAAGTTCCAGGAGCGTGTTGACGCAAAGAAATTCATCTCTATCATGTAATAATCTGATACAGATAACTTAACCAACAAATCGAGGGTATTTGAAGTTTCAAATATTCTCGATTTTTTCATGAACACCATTCTTTTTTATTTCCATATTGTTGGTATTATTAATATTTGTTGTAAATTTGCATCAGAATAACAATCTATTGCAATTTGTATAAACGACTGTTTAAACAAAATATTTATGTATTAATTATCAATTCTAGTGAAATGAAAAATCAAAACATTTTACTCAATGCTGGCAAGATTCTTGCTATTCCATTCGCGGCAGCAGTAATAATGTCGTGCAAAGGAGAACAGACTCCATCTGTGCAAGAACGAGATGTTGAAAGCGTTGATTCCGCTACAGGAATCATCACACTGAGAGACTACCAGTTGAGTGACACTGTTACTATTGGCGGAAAACTCTACAATTACACTTACTCTCTTCAACATGTTGACTCTATGGGAGTAGTTATCAATCCTCAAGGGCTTGAATACAAGGAGAGTAAAGTTTCCATTCTCGTAAAAAGAGAGGACACAAAAATCTTCGAAAAGACATACTTTAAAAATGACTTCAAAGAGTTTGTTCCGAAGGAGGAATTGTCAACTTACACCATGGTTGGCGTGAACTATAACTTCACAAAGAAAGACGACTCGTCTGCAATCTATTTCATTGTTACAGTTGGAGACCCAGACGAAACAAGCGACATGGCTTATCCTCTCGAATTAAAGATCAATTCAGACGGTTCATCGTCTTTCAGCAAAGCTTTGAATCTTGAGACAGAACCTATCCATCCAGGGATGAATGTAGATCCAAGCGATAATGCAGAAATCTAACAACCATATTCCTCGGCAAAGCATGCCCACATATTCCGTTCATTATTTGTTTGAATTATAAATATTCGCCCCTATTGAACTACAACATTCACACGGCAAGAATATACTTATTCATGCCGTGTTAATAAGTGTATTCAGACAGCGTGAATAAGTGTATTCATAAAGTATGAATACCCATTTAGTACGGAATTGAGACAAATGAAAAAAAGAAAGAGTTGCCAACAAGGCAGCTCTTTCTTTTATGAATAAACACAATGTGTTGTCTAAAATCTATTTCTTATTCTCTTAGTTACCGAGGAAGCTGAGAAGAATACCTGCTGCAACTGCAGAGCCAATTACTCCTGCAACATTTGGTCCCATAGCATGCATGAGAAGGAAGTTGCGTGGATCAGCTTTCTGACCCTCAGTTTGGCTAACACGAGCTGCCATAGGAACTGCAGACACACCTGCAGAGCCAATGAGAGGATTGATCTTTGAGCGAGTGCTGAGGAAAAGGTTCATGAACTTTGCCATAAGAATGCCTGAAGCAGAACCAACTCCGAATGCTACAATACCAACACAAAGAATACCAATTGTCTGCCAATTGAGGAATGAAGTAGCTGTTGCTGTTGCTCCTACAGTAAGACCGAGCATGATAACAACAATGTTGTTAAGTGCATTCTGTGCTGTATCACTAAGACGATCCACTACTCCACTCTCTTTCATCAAGTTACCAAGCATAAGGCAGCCAATGAGCGTTGCGGCAGATGGAACAATGAGTGATACAAGTATTGCTACAACGATTGGGAATATTATCTTCTCTTTCTTGCTCACTGTACGAAGCTGACGCATGCGGATGCAACGCTCACGCTTTGATGTGAGAGCACGCATGATAGGTGGCTGGATCACAGGAACAAGCGCCATGTAGCTATATGCCGCAACAGCAATAGGACCAAGAAGCTCAGGTGCGAGCTTTGATGTAAGGAATATTGCTGTAGGTCCATCAGCACCACCGATGATGCCAATAGATGCAGCCTGCTCTGGTGTAAAACCAAAGATTGGGATGTCAATCTGAGTTACAATGAATGTAGCAAAGATGCCAACCTGTGCAGCGGCACCAAGAAGAAGACTCCTTGGGTTTGCAATGAGAGGACCAAAGTCTGTCATTGCACCAACACCAAGGAAGATAAGGCATGGGTAGATACTTCCCTTCACACCAATGTAAAGCCAATCGAGAAGACCTCCATTCTGAAGAATGTAGAGGTAGTCGTGGTGATGTGGGCTATTCTCATTGAGGAATTCATTGTTCCACATTTCCGAGTTGAACATACCACCGAATGGCAAATTAGTGAGAATCATGCCGAAAGCAATCGGCAAGAGAAGCAGCGGCTCATACTTCTTTACTATAGCAAGGTAAAGGAGGAAGCATCCAAGCGCAAGCATGACGAGGTTCTTCCAGCCATCCTCTGTGAAGAAGTTCACAAAACCCATCTCACTGACGAATGTTTTGATGCCTTCCTGCACATTGAAATCTGCTGCCATCATTGGCATTGAGCAGATGAAAAGCATAGCGAAAAGTATGCAAATCAGTTTTTTATTCATAAAAATAAAGTTTTGTAAATGCGGGTCGAAACTGATTTTAAGCCAATTCAACAAGAGCCTGTCCGCTCTGTACCTGTGCTCCTGACTCGACAAGAATTGCCTTAACAGTTCCTGCAGCCTCTGCTGTGATGCTGTTTTCCATCTTCATTGCCTCCATAAGGAGCACTGTGTCGCCAGCCTTAACTGCGTCACCAACCTTAACTGTTATCTTTGTAATAGTTCCTGGAAGTGGAGCTGCAACAACATTAGCGCCAACTGCAGGCTTTGGAGCTGCAGGAGCTGGAGCAGCAACAGGCTTTGGAGCTGCAGGAGCTGGCTTTGGAGTGAGCGCTGGAGCTTCTGCTGCAACATAATCAGCAACCATTTCGACAAGAAGGTCGCCCTGGTTTACATTCTGGCCTTCAGCTACAGCAACACGCTGAACTGTACCATCAACCTCAGAAACGATGTCATTAGCCATCTTCATTGACTCAATAACGAGAAGAACATCTCCACGCTTTACATGCTGACCATTAGCAGCAACAACCTTTGTCACTGTGCCTGGGAGCTCTGAATTTACATTTGCAGGTCCACCTGTCTGAGCTTTTGGATTTGCTACAGGAGCTACTGGCTTAGGGCCTTCAGCCTTAGTTTCAGGAACTTCTACCTGATAAGTCTGGCCATTTACAGACACGCTATAGTTGCCACCTTTGAGATCCTCAACTGAAGCAGCGTAGTCCTGATTGCCTATCTTAAATTTGAATTCTTTCATTGTTTTTTATATTAAAGTCTTGGATTAAGTTGTGCGTGCCAAGCTGATGGTTGTCCAGGAGTTATAGTAAGCACGCGAGCCTCACGGTTGTTAATCTCTTCGAAGTAAAGATAAAGAGCCATTGCAACTGCTGCTTTGTCTTCTTCGCTTGCCTTCTCAAATGTCTTAGCCTGCTTGATCTCCTTGCGAGTTTCAATAACAGCAGTAGCCTTAGCTGTAGTCTTCTTAGCTACGGCTGTAAAGATGTTCAGAATCAAAACAAGGATAACAAGAATGCCAAAGACAACTGCAACTGAGATGCCTGCAAGGATCCAAGTGTCTGAAGTGATTGTTAATAACTGCATTTTACTTGAATGTTAGAGTGGAATATTACCGTGCTTCTTAGCAGGGTTAGTAAGCTTCTTGTTCTCAAGCTGAGCAAGAGCGCGGATAACACGGAAACGAGTATTGCGTGGCTCGATAACATCATCAATGTAGCCATACTTAGCTGCCTGATATGGGTTAGCGAAGAGCTTAGTGTACTCGTCTTCCTTCTCCTTAATGAATGCTGCAGCTGCTTCTGCACCCTTCTCTTCCTTGAGTGTTTTTGCCTCCTTAGCATAGAGAACTGATGCAGCACCACTTGCACCCATGACTGCGATCTCCGATGATGGCCATGCATAGTTAAGGTCACCACGGAGCTGCTTACAAGACATCACAATGTGTGAGCCACCGTATGACTTGCGGAGAGTAACTGTTACCTTTGGCACTGTAGCTTCACCATAAGCGTAAAGCAACTTAGCACCGTGAAGAATAACTGCGTTGTACTCCTGAGCAGTACCTGGAAGGAAGCCTGGTACATCAACAAGAGTAACAATTGGAATATTGAATGCGTCGCAGAAGCGTACGAAACGAGCACCCTTACGAGAAGAGTTGCAATCAAGAACACCTGCGAGCTGCTTTGGCTGGTTTGCAACGATACCTACTGTCTCACCATTGAAGCGAGCGAAACCTACGATGATGTTCTTTGCGTAGTTTGGCTGAACTTCAAAGAATTCGCCATTATCAACGATACCTGCAATAACCTGATACATGTCATAAGGCATGTTTGGATTGTCAGGAATGATATCGTTGAGGTAGTCTTCCATACGATCAATAGGGTCAGTGCACTCAACACGAGGTGTACGAGAAAGGTTGTTCTGAGGAATATAAGAGAAGAGAGTCTTGATCATTGCAATACACTCCTGCTCTGTAGAAGCTGTGAAGTGAGTTACACCTGACTTTGTTGCATGTACAGATGCACCGCCAAGCTGCTCCTGTGTTACAACCTCACCCAGAACGGCCTTAACTGGGCCAGGGCCTGTGAGGAACATATAAGACGATCCTTCAACCATGAAAGTGAAGTCTGTAAGCGCTGGAGAGTAAACCGCACCACCTGCACAAGGGCCCATGATTGCAGAAATCTGTGGAACAGCACCAGAAGCCATGATGTTACGCTGGAAGATTTCAGCATAGCCAGCAAGAGCGTTGATGCCTTCCTGAAGACGAGCACCACCCGAGTCGTTAAGGCCAATAACTGGAGCACCAACCTTCATAGCGATGTCCATAACCTTGCAAATCTTCAATGCAAGAGTCTCCGAAAGAGAACCTGCGCTTACAGTAAAGTCCTGAGCGAACACATACACAAGACGGCCGCCAATAGTACCACAACCTGTAACAACACCATCACCAAGATAGTGTTTCTTCTCCATGCCGAAGTTTGTACAACGATGCTCTACAAACATATCCATCTCTTCGAAGCTTCCTTCGTCGAGAAGAAGAGCGATACGCTCACGAGCTGTAAGCTTATTCTTAGCATGCTGCTTTTCGATAGCTTTTTCGCCACCGCCGATGCGTGCCTTAGCGCGCAACTCGATCAATTCCTTGATTCTTTCTGTCTGCTTGCTCATATCTTATTTGTTCTGAGGTTCACAAAGTTCTGTCAAAATGCCAGCTGTTGACTTTGGGTGAAGGAATGCAATAGACATCTGCTCTGCACCTGGGCGTGGAGCCTTGTCAATGAGACGAATTTCCTTGCCTTCAGCCTCAACGAGTGCTTCTGCAACACCGTCTTCAACAGCGAAAGCTACATGATGAACTCCCTTTCCACCCTTCTCAAGCCACTTAGCAATAGCGCTCTCAGGTGATGTTGGCTCGAGGAGCTCAAGCTTTACCTCGCCAACCTTGAGGAATGCAGTCTTTACCTTCTGGTCAGCTACCTCTTCTACAGCGTAGCACTTAAGACCAAGAACATTCTCGAAATAAGGGAGCACTGCATCAATGCTCTCTACACCTATACCAAGGTGATCAATGCGTGAAATCTTCATAATTTTAAGTTATTATTAGATAATTATTTTGATGTTATTGATTATAAGCTGACATAATATCGTACAAATGTACGGAATTTAATCGTTTTAATAAAGCTAAAACAAGAAAAATTACCCTTATTGCTTAACTTTTCCCGCTCCATACCAATGTTTTACATAGTATGCTTCGTCGAGTTTGCTAATGACCACTCCTTTTGATGTGCTGGCATGTACGAATTTGCCGTTTTTAAGATAAACACCAACATGGCCAATCTCTCCTTTCGAAGAGTCAGTCGTAAAGAACAACAAATCTCCCTGAGCGACATGCTTCTTGCCTATTTTTTTACAATTATTCTTGTATTGGTCGCGACTAACTCGATCCAATTCTATCCCATAAACATCACGATATAGAGCCTTAGACAGTCCTGAGCAATCAATGCCTCGCCTATCATTTCCTCCATATCTGTACGGAGTACCAATCCAAGTTGATGCATTAACCATCAGCTTTATATTATCCTCTTGTTCAACATCCATCCCAAGAGCAATTCCCGCCTTTGCTATAGTACGGAAATCATAACCCATGTAGCTTGTGTTTTTTGAAGAATGGCAAGACGCTAAAAGCAATAGCAATAGGAATAATATAAAGATGTTTTTCTTCATTGGCAAAAACTTGTTATATTGAAGCATTTCCATTAAAATACTCTTCAATCTCAGATGTCAACTCTGCATAATCCTTATCATAATCTTTTATTATTTCACCATGTTCTAGCAAAGTAACTCGAGAACATATTTCGATTGTATGAGTAAGATTATGAGAAGAAACAATGATTGTTGCCCCAAACTCCTTGTTATACATCTCCAGTAGATACTTCATTGCAACTTGGGAAGAAGGGTCGAGGAAATTAAACGGTTCGTCAAGAATGAGCAGTTTTGGATTATGAATCATTGCTCCAATAATACCAACCTTCTGCTTATTACCCATTGAAAGATTGCGAATAAGAGTTTTCTGTCCTAGCACTTCTCCATTCATGAAGTTATCAAACTTCAATAGT
>JAGHVC010000154.1 GCA_018064505.1 Candidatus Minthosoma caballi
TTGCTATGGGTGCAGACAACGCACAGTGTCTCAAGGCTATCCGCGAGGCAGAGGCTTACCCAGGTCCATCTCTCGTAATCGCTTACGCTCCATGTATCAACCACGGTCTTAAGGCTAAGGGCGGCATGGGCAAGAGCCAGGCTGAGGAAGCTAAGGCTGTTGAGTGCGGCTACTGGCACCTCTGGCGCTTCGACCCACGTCTCGCTGAGCAGGGCAAGAACCCATTCCAGCTCGACTCTAAGGCTCCAAACTGGGACAACTTCCAGGCATTCCTCGACGGTGAGGTTCGCTACCTCTCTCTCAAGAAGGTTAAGCCAGCTGAGGCTCAGGAGCTCTTCGACGCTGCTAAGAAGGCTGCACAGCACCGCTATGCAACTTATGTTCGCATGAGCAAGATTGACTACTCTGCTGAGTAATGTTAGTAATATTCAACAGAATATTCAATAGGTAATCACAATACAAATACCTCGTTGAGGCAAGCATCAATAATGGTGCTTGCCTCTTCTTTTTTCTTTTATTGATTTTTCTCATATAATTGTTTGTTTTATTGAAAGAAGTAGCTAACTTTGCAAAAGTAACTTTAAGTAATTTATTTACTATACACAAAACAAGCAATAAAACAGTATAATAATAACTAAACAACTATAATAAAACAATGAAAACATTATTTGCAATCACACTTGCAGTTCTAACATTTGTATCATGCACATCCCAACAGCCAAGTAAAGATGTCGAAAAAAAGAATAAACTTATTCTTTACTATTCACAAACCGGTGCTACAAAAACAGTTGCAGAAGAAATCAAGAACCAACTTGAAGCAGATATTGAAGCAATTGAAGTAGAAACTGCATACGATGGAGATTTCAACCAAACTATTGAGCGTTGCCAGAAAGAAATGGCATCAGGTGAAACCCCAGCACTAAAGCCTATTAAAGCAAACATTGCGGACTATGATACGATCTTCATCGGTTATCCAATATGGTTCGGTACCTATGCTATGCCTATCGCAGCTCTCGTGAAAGCTGAACAATTCGAAGGAAAAACAATTGTTCCTTTCTGTACATTCGGAAGTGGTGGACTTCAGTCAAGCACAAATGATTTGAAAACAGCTCTTCCTAAAGCAAATATAGTTGAAGGTTACGGAGTAAGAGGTATTCGACTCGATGCTGTTCCAGACGAAGTAAACAGATTCCTCATTGAATGGGGACATAAGGAGGGGGAGATTGAAGCACTTCCCGCATTCATGGAAGAAAAGCCTGTAACTGATACAGAAAAAGAAATCTTCAACCAAGCATGCAGCGATTATCAGTTCCCTCTTGGCACTCCAGTCACAGTGGCAACACGCGAAACCTCATCAAGCACAGATTATCTCTTTACAGCAACAAGCAAAGGACAGCAAGGTGAAGATCAAACATCACATATCTATGTTACAGTAAGCAAAAACGAACCTAATGCAAAACCTGTATTCACACAGGTTGTAAGATAATTATGACTTGGATTATTGAAGAAGGAAAAACAAAAGATATTGAATCTATTGCTCAGTTTCAGGTGGACATGGCAATAGAATCAGAAGGCACAATTCTCAACAAAGAGCTTGTGTTAAAAGGCGTAGCAGAAGGCATGAAGGATCCAGAAAAAGGAACATACCTTGTTGCTCGAAACAACACAGGAGAAGCAATTGGTTCACTTCTCTTAACACGCGAATGGAGTGACTGGAATTGTGCATGGTACTGGTGGATACAATCAGTTTATGTTCGTCCTGAGTATCGTCGTAAAGGAGTTTATCGAGCAATGTATGATGCTGTTAAGCAAAAAGCTTGTGTAGCAAAAGTCTCATGCGTCAGATTATATGTTGACAGAACTAACCAAAGAGGACTATCAACTTACAACGCTCTTGGGATGCATGAAAGTCACTACCTTTTGTACGAAGAGAACTTAGATTGATGAAGAAATTAGTGAAACACTCGTCACTCATCACCAACACCACTTATATGTATAAAGATAAGGATGTTACATGGGTGAAGAGTGCTTTTCGACTCTTCACCACTCTTCACCCGCTCATCACACCTGTAACGCACGGATTATCATTCGATTAATATGCTTTGGTGACGAGTGAAGAGTATTTTTTAATTCATTTCATTTTACCGTAAATGCAAGCGTGAGACACTTGTATTCATAATGGTGTAGATGCAAGCAACCATTCATGAAATATGCTTTCAATGAATACAGTTATTCGCTTTTTGTGAATACCAATAGTCAAGCCGTGCGAATAATATTATTCATACCTTGTGAATAAGTGTATTCACGCAGCGTGAATAAATAGGTTGCAGCCAATGCATTGTCAACTGCACTGCTCGAACAATTCATAGTCATTAAAAGGAATTTATTTGAAACAGTACAAGTAACAGTCACAATTGGCTACGAACAACACAAATGAGTGACATAAGGCAAGAGTCTTGAAAACGAACGGGTTACGGTTTTTGCTTTAACAAAACTATAAATATTATGATATTAAACGAACGAGAAATACGAAAGCAAATAGTTCTTGAAGCTGCTCATCAAATAATGGCAGCAGCAAGAACAGCTCCAAAGGGCAAGGGCGTTGATGTGATTGAAATATGCTGCATCACACAACCAGAAATAGAAAAATTAGCAGAAGAAATGCGCAAGGTTTTCAACGAAAACGGATTCCATTTCTTCCTCAGAGATGCTGACAACATTATGCAAGCAGACGCGCTTATCCTAATTGGAACAAAAGAACTCTGCCAAGGTTTGAACTGTCACAGATGTGGTTTCGACTTATGTTCAGACAGAACAGAAGGCGTACCATGTGCAATAAACACTATTGATGTAGGTATTGCTGTCGGTTCTGCTTGTGCAAAAGCTGCTGATTTACGCATCGACACCAGAGTGATGCACTCTGCTGGCATTGCAGCTATGAGGTTAGGAATGCCATGCAAGGGACTTAACAACACTCTCGCCATTCCACTCAGCTGCAGTTCAAAAAATCCATTCTTCGATCGCAAAAAGAAAGAGGAGGAAAAGCCACTATGATTACTTTAAACAATGGAACACAGATTCCTCACATCGGTGTGGGAACTTGGACATTACGAGATGAAATTGCTGTTAACAATGTTAAGTTTGCATTGCAAGCTGGATTTCGATTGATCGATACTGCACAAATGTATGAAAACGAATCCGAAGTAGGCGAAGGGATTAAGCAGAGCGGCGTAAAAAGAGAAGATATCTTCGTTACTACAAAAGTTTCGACAACAGTCATGAGAGGATCTGAGGAAACAATAAGGCAAGCAATTGACGAAAGTATCCGTAAATTGGGCAATTATATTGATTTATTGCTTATACATTGGCCTGTAAAAAATTGCGTAATGAAAACTTGGAAAATTATGGAAGAATATGTCAAGAGTGGTAAAGTAAAAAGCCTTGGCATAAGCAACTTCCACCCTCATCATATTGAAGAACTTCTTGAATACGCAGAAATCAAGCCTGTTCTAAACCAACTTGAAGTGCATCCTCTGATGAGTCAAGTTGAAAATATTGCTTACAACAAATCACAAGGCATTCAAGTACAAGCATGGGGGCCTTTTGGCCAAGGAGATATTAACATCCCTGGAATTGAAACAATACAAACCATAGCAAAGAAATACGGAAAGACACCTTCGCAAATTGTACTTAGATGGATTGTTCAAAGAGATTTGATAACTATTCCTCGTGCAAAGCCAAAACATTTTGAGGAAAATCTACAAATCATGCAATTCGAACTAAGCAGCGAAGACATGATAGCAATTGATGCATTAAACCAGAATATGCGCTCAAGCGTTGACAATGATCCAGAGAATTTCCCTTGGTAAAATAGTGCTTTTTACATAGCATAAAACATTTTTCCGCCCTATTGTGTTGAAAGAGTGGAAAAGAATGCGTAATTTTGCATTCGAATAATAAAAACACAAATAAAAAATATGTATAGATCGCATACAAATGGAGAACTTCGTCTCTCAAATGTGGGAGAGACAGTGACTCTTGCAGGTTGGGTTCAACGCGTTCGCAAGATGGGAGCTTTGACTTTCGTAGATCTTCGTGATCGCTATGGAATTACACAGCTAGCTTTCAATGAGGAAACAACAGCAGAGCTTAGTGAGCAGGCAAATAAGCTTGGACGCGAATTCGTAATCCAAGTTAAAGGAATTGTTGCTGAGCGTTATTCTAAGAATAAGAATATTCCAACAGGTGACATTGAAATCAATGTTTCAGAACTTACTGTACTCAACAAATCCGTAACTCCTCCATTCACAATTGAGGACAATACCGATGGTGGTGACGATATTCGCATGAAATATCGCTACCTCGATCTTCGCCGTTCTGCAGTTCGTAAAAACCTTGAGCTCCGTCACCATTTCTGCATTGCTGTTCGCAATTATCTCAGCAATCTTGGTTTCCTTGAAGTTGAAACACCAATGCTCATTGGTTCAACTCCAGAAGGTGCACGCGACTTCATTGTCCCATCGCGTATGAATCCTGGCCAATTCTACGCATTGCCACAAAGCCCTCAGACACTTAAGCAGCTTCTCATGGTAGCTGGTTTTGACCGTTATTTCCAAATTGTGAAGTGTTTCCGTGATGAGGACCTTCGTGCTGACCGTCAGCCAGAGTTCACACAGATTGACTGCGAAATGTCATTCGTTACTCAGGAAGACATCATTCAGACATTCGAAGGAATGGCAAAGCACCTCTTCAAAGAATTGCGTGGGGTTGAAATTAAAGATGACTTCCTTCGTCTTCCATGGATTGAATGTATGAAGCGATTTGGTTCTGATAAGCCAGATATGCGTTTCGGAATGGAGTTCGTAGAACTTATTGACACTATACAAAAAGGTACATTCACGGTATTTGATGAAGCTAAATACATTGGCGGTATTTGTGCTCCTGGCTGTGCATCATACACTCGAAAGGACATTGACAAACTCACAGAATGGGTAAAGCGTCCGCAGATTGGCGCAAAGGGCATGGTATACGCTCGAGTGCAAGAAGATGGTAGCGTAAAATCTTCAGTAGATAAGTTCTACACACAAGAAGACCTTCAGGCTTTGAAGGAAAAGATGAATGCAAATCCTGGAGATCTCATTCTCATTCTCTCGGGAGACGATGCAATGAAGACACGCAAGCAGTTATGCGAACTTCGTCTCGAAATGGGCGAGAGACTTGGATTGCGCGATAAGAATAAGTTTGCTTTGCTTTGGGTTACAGAGTTCCCTATGTTTGAGTGGAGTGACGAAGAGCAGCGCCTTATGGCTATGCACCACCCTTTCACACACCCTATGGAAGAAGATATTCCGATGCTCGACACCGATCCTGCTTCTGTTCGCGCTGATGCATATGATATGGTTTGCAACGGTATAGAAGTTGGCGGAGGCTCTATTCGTATCCACGACCCTAAGCTTCAAGCTAAGATGTTCGAAATCCTTGGTTTCACACCAGAGAAGGCCGAAGAGCAGTTTGGCTTCTTAATGAATGCATTCAAATATGGCGCTCCTCCTCATGGTGGTTTGGCTTACGGACTTGACCGCTGGGTAAGTATTTTTGCTGGCCTTGATTCGATTCGCGACTGCATCGCATTCCCTAAAAATAACTCAGGTCGCGATGTTATGCTTGATGCTCCGTCGTTCGTCGACCAGAAGCAGCTTGACGAAGATTTCATTGCCCTTAATCTTCCAAAAGAATAGACGATATCAGTGCTTGATATAAATTAATAGTTAAAAAGTTTTGCCATCTCGGTAAAACTTTTTAACTTTGCATAGCATTTGAGAAATAGACTTCTTACTCCATTTTCTCAATGCATTTGCGTCCTTAGCTCAGTTGGTAGAGCAATTGACTCTTAATCAATGGGTCCAGGGTTCGAGCCCCTGAGGGCGTACAGAGAAAGGAAGTCTCACAAAGGCTTCCTTTTTTCTTGCAACAAAAAGAAAACACTTCTAATTGCTAAACAGAGAAACTTATCAATACTTAACTAATCAAAATTGTACTCAACCAACAATATGCTTACATTTTTCAGCCTTGGAAGCGGAAGCTGCGGAAACTGCTATTACATTGCAACTGAGAATGATGCAATCGTAATAGATTGTGGCGTTGGCATTCGTCGTTTCAAGAAGAATATGCTTGAGTACGGAATGAAGATTAGTAAAGTGAGAGGCATTCTCATCACTCATGACCATGCTGACCACATCAAAGCGGCAGGCAAGATTAGCAATGAGTATGCTATTCCCGTGTATGCAACAAAGCTCGTGCATGAAGGAATGGATAAAAACTACCAAGCATCAGTAAAGGTTTCAGAAGACAATAGACGAATAATTGAGACCAACGAAATGTTTGAAGTAGGAGAGTTTAAGATTACTGCTTTTAGTCTTCCTCATGACGCATCAGAGAATGTTGGCTATTGCATTGAGATAGAAGATTATCGTTTCGTCATAATGACTGATGTTGGCGATATTACCGAATATGTTAATGAGTACATCAGCAAGTGCACTCATCTGATTATAGAAGCCAACTATGACAGCGAAATGCTAAAGCATGGACGCTACCCTGCTATTCTAAAAGACAGAATAACCAGTGGCCATGGACATCTAAGCAATGATAAAACAGCCAATGCTTTGATTAACAACTTCCACGAAGGATTGAAAAATGTTTGGCTTTGTCATCTTAGCGAAGAGAACAACCACCCAGAACTCGCAAGAAAAACAATCGAGACAACCATGAGAAACTACGGAATCATTGCTGGTGTTGATTTCACTCTTGATGTTTTGAGAAGAAAAATCCCTACAGGGCCATATAGTATTTAACTTTTATCGTTAAATTTATTTTCTTGTTTTCCGCATGGTTCTTACGCCTTGAAACAACTTGTTTCTTACGCCTTGAATCAATCGTGTGTTATGCTTTGTATCGATTGGTCGTTATGCTTTGTATCGAATGGTCGTTATGCTTTGTATCGAATGGGCGTTATGCCTTGTGCCGCATGAGTGTTAGGCCTTATTTCTACAAGAGAATACAAGACAAATGTAGAAAACTCATTTTTGTACAGTTTTACACTTAATTAAGTTACAAATTGAGCCATAACAGCTAGAATCACAAAGCATAAATCTTAAATTTACCAAAAACATTGTTCTTCTCAGATATTTTTTTAGTATCTTTGCATTACTTTTTGTATTAATACAGAAAGTGACACAGAATGAAAGCAAAAAAAGTACTATTTATTACATCTGAAATCTCTCCTTTCGTTGCAGAAAGTGAAAGAGCCAACATGGGTCGACTTCTTCCACAATCAATTCAGGAGAGAGGTCACGAAATTAGAACATTCACTCCTAAGTGGGGCAACATCAATGAGCGTCGCAATCAGCTTCATGAGGTTATTCGCCTTTCTGGCATGAACCTTATCATCAACGACACTGACCACCCATTGATTATCAAAGTTGCGTCATTACCATCTGCAAGAATGCAGATTTATTTCATCGACAATGACGACTACTTCATGAAGAGAGGAATCATTGCTGACAAAGATGGCAATGAATATACTGATAACGCAGAAAGAGCAATATTCTATGCAAGAGGTGTGCTTGAAACAGTAAAGAAGCTTCGCTGGGTACCAGATGTAATCCATTGCCACGGATGGACAGCTGCATTTGCCCCTTTGTTCTTAAAGCTTGCATACAATGAGGAACCTTCCTTCTGCAATGCAAAAATTGTCACTTCTGTCTCTCCTAAAGAATTTGAACTTGACCTTGGCATTGAAAGTGCAAAAAGCGTAGATTACAAGAATATTCATTTTGATGATATCAAGGATGTTTGCGCCGGCAAGTTCACTCATACAGAGATGATGAAGGTTGCGATTAAGTATTCGGACGGCGTAATTATTGAAAAAGAAGAAGTTGAACCTTCTATCGTTGATTATGCAAAGTCATTAAATCTCCCTATCCTCTCTCCTGTTGAAGGAGATGCATTCAAAGATGCATACAACGATTTCTACGAAACATTATTCTAGATAATAATTAGAATGAAATTATTAAAATATATATTTTCGTTTATCGTTTCTGTTATATTGCTGACTTCTTGTGATGACGAAACAGCAACATTGGGTGTTGACATGATGCCTACAAACGATTTAATCACAAAGAATTTCGAAACATACGATGTGACAACAGAGTCATACGCTGTAGGCGATTCTGTACTTGCTCGTACTAGTATGTCTTATTTGGGCAGATTCACAGATCCAGAGACGGGCACTACTATCAAAAGCGATTTTCTTGCTCAGTATCATTGTACAGACAATTTCACATTTCCAGATTCAATCGTTGGCGATAGCTGTGTTGATATTAAGGTACTCCTTTACATTAGCAATTTTGTAGGTGACTCATTGGCTACATTTAAGTTGAGCGTTTACGAGCTTACCAAACAGCTTAATCCTGAAGCAGATTACTACACGAACATCAACCCAGAGAAGTACTACGACAAGAATGATAAGCCAATTGCAACAAAATGGTTTACAATAAGCGACCGTTCTATTTCTGATTCGTTAAGATGGTCAAGTGGATACAATAACAACATTTCCATTGCTTTGCCTAGAAATGTTGGTACTCAAATCATTAAAGGATACAGAGACAACCCAAAGAATTTCAGCAGCGCATCCAATTGGCTCAATAGCGGACTTCCATGCAGTAAAGGGTTTTACTTCAAGCTTGAAAGTGGTGATGGTGCAATGGCTTACATTGACATTTCTCAGATGAACCTGTATTTCAAGTATTATGACGAGGAATACAAAAAAGATACATTAGGAATGTGCCAATTTGCTGCAACAGAAGAAGTTATACAAGCAACTAGATTTGAGAATTCGAATTTGGGAAAACTTCTCGAGGATAAATCTGCAACTTACTTAAAGAGTCCTGCAGGAATCTTCACAATGGCTACACTTCCTGTTGACCAAATCAATGTTAATGACACAGTAAACTCTGCAAAGCTTACATTCACAAGATACAATGACAAGGTTCAAAACTCATCATTTAAGCTTGACATACCTTCTACTCTTTTGCTGGTTCGCCTTGATGACTACAAAAATGGATTCTTTGAAAACTACAATTTGAGCGACAATAAGACATCTTATCTTGCAACATTCAACCCTAAGAACAATTCATACGAATTCAGTAATATTGCAAGACTTTTGACAAATATGGTCAAGGAAAAGAATGATGGTACTGCAACAGAGAATTGGAATAAAGTACTTCTTATTCCTGTAGAAACAACAAAAGACGCAACTACTTCAATTGTTAAGCTCAATCATGATTTCAGTATGACAAGCGCCCGACTTGTTGGTGGCGAGAATGACAAAGTGAAGATGGAAGTCATTTATAGCACATTCAACAGAAAGAACTAAATGGCAAGAATGCTCCGTCCTTTTCAAAATAGATTAGTACAGAAGAGTCATGAAATAAAAATAACAAACTTAAATAAAAAAGGAGCAGCAATCATTGCTGCTCCTTGTATTTTTCGCCCCATAATTGAATCATTCTTTCTTGTAATTTGTTTTCTGCTGCATTTTTCTGTGCATGCCAGAAACGAGAATTTGTTATTTCATCTGGTAAGAATTGCTGACTAACAAAATTGCCCTCGTATGCGTGAGCATATTTATAATCCTTACCATAACCCAATTGAGACATTAACTTTGTTGGAGCATTACGAAGATGCAGAGGAACAGGCAAATTACCTGTCTCACGAACAAATTGCAATGCAGAATTTATTGCTTCATAAGCAGAATTACTCTTAGGCGATGTTGCCAAATATACGGTTGCTTCTGCTAAAGGTATTCGACCTTCAGGCATTCCTATCTTTGTTATTGTGTCAAAAGCGGCATTGGCAAGAAGTAATGCATTAGGATTTGCCAAACCTATATCCTCGCTTGCTGAGATGACTAATCTTCTTGCAATAAACACAGGGTCTTCGCCTCCTTCTATCATTCTTGCAAGATAGTAAATAGCGGCATCAGGATCACTGCCACGAATACTCTTAATAAAAGCAGAAATAATGTCATAATGCATTTCTCCATCTTTATCATAAGCCAGAGGATTCTGTTGCAGTGTTTCTGTAACTATTTCGTCATTTATAACTGAAGATGTTTCAGTTACAAGCTCAAGAATATTCAAAAACTTTCGAGCATCTCCACCACTAAATCTCAACATTGCAGTTGTTTCTTGAATATCAATGTCTTTTCCTTTCAAGACAACATCAGTATGAATTGCATGATCAAGAAGACCAAGTAGATCATCCTTTTCCAAGCTCTTCAGCACATACACTTGACAACGGCTAAGAAGTGGGCGAATTACCTCAAAAGAGGGATTCTCTGTAGTAGCTCCTATAAGAGTTACAACACCTTGCTCAACTGCACCAAGCAACGAATCTTGCTGCGATTTTGAAAAACGATGAATCTCATCAATAAAGAGAATTGGAGAGTTGCCACCAGGAGCTTTTCCAAAAAATCTACTTGCCTTAGCCTTGTCAATCACTTCCCTAACATCTTTCACTCCGCTTGTCACCGCCGACAATGTAAAGAACGGAACATCAAGCGTTTTTGCTATAATATTAGCAAGAGTAGTTTTACCAACTCCTGGAGGTCCCCAAAGAATAAACGATGAGACACGACCTTGTTCTATCATTCGACGAATCACAGCACCTTCTCCTACAAGGTGTTTTTGCCCAATATAATCATTCAGCGTATGAGGACGCAATCTTTCTGCTAATGGTGCCATTTGTCGATGGTATTTTATTGTTTTTTGTTTATAATTTTTCTATTTCAAGTGCAAATATACAACTTTTTAAGTAACTAATTTTGTCAAGCAGAATAATAATACTAAATTTGCAAAAAATATACAGGTAAAAAGAAAACATTTACACATATACAAAATTACAAAATGGAAAGAGACAACGCTATTTTCTCTCTCATTGAGAACGAACATCAGCGTCAGCTCAAAGGTATTGAGCTCATCGCATCAGAGAACTTCGTAAGTGATCAGGTAATGGAAGCTATGGGTAGCTACTGCACCAACAAGTATGCAGAAGGTTATCCTGGACATCGCTACTATGGAGGTTGCCAAGTTGTAGACCAAATAGAGCAGTTGGCCATCGACCGTGCTTGCCAGCTCTTTGGTGCTGAATATGCAAATGTGCAGCCACACTCAGGCGCTCAGGCAAATGCAGCTGTGCTTCTTGCTGTACTCAAGCCAGGCGATGTATTCATGGGCCTTAATCTTGATCATGGAGGTCACCTTTCGCACGGCTCACTTGTAAATACTTCAGGCATTCTCTATAAGCCAGTTGGCTACAACCTCAACAAGGAAACTGGCCGTGTTGACTATGACGAAATGGAAGCATTGGCAAAAGAGCACAAGCCAAAGCTTATCATTGGTGGCGGTTCTGCTTATAGCCGTGAGTGGGATTATGCTCGTATGCGTAAGATTGCAGACGAAGTTGGCGCACTTCTTATGATCGACATGGCTCATCCAGCAGGTCTTATTGCTGCAGGTCTCCTCGAAAATCCTGTTAAGTACGCACATATCGTAACAACTACTACTCACAAGACACTTCGTGGTCCTCGTGGCGGTCTTATCCTCCTTGGTAAGGATTTTGACAATCCATGGGGTTATACTACTCCTAAGGGTGTTGTAAAGAAGATGTCTCAGTTGCTTAACTCTGCAGTTTTCCCTGGACAGCAAGGTGGCCCACTTGAGCATGTAATCGCAGCTAAAGCAGTTGCATTTGGCGAAGCTTTGAAGCCAGAGTTCAAGGAGTACGCTCTTCAGGTAAAGAAGAATGCTGCCGTACTTGCAGAAGAACTTGTAAAGCGTGGTTTTACTATTGTTTCTGGCGGTACAGACAACCATTCTATGCTTGTTGACCTTCGCAGCAAATACCCTGATCTTACTGGCAAGGTTGCTGAGAATGCACTTGTTGCTGCTGACATCACAATCAACAAGAACATGGTTCCATTCGATTCTCGTTCTGCATTCCAGACATCAGGATTCCGTCTTGGCACTCCAGCCATCACTACTCGTGGCGCAAAGGAAGATCTTATGATTCAGATTGCTGCATGGATTGAGGAAGTGCTTAATGCTCCTGAGGACGAGAATGTTATTTCTAAGGTTCGTTCTGAAGTAAATGAAAAGATGAAGAATTACCCACTCTTCGCATGGTAATCTCATTTTGAGTATTTGCATATTCCTATGATTAAGAAATCATTACTCGGATTAACGCTTGCCGAGCTCAGCACTATTGTGGCTGAGCTCGGCATGCCCCGTTTTACAGCAAAGCAAATTGCGGGGTGGATTTATCAAAAGAGAGTAACGAGTATTGACGAAATGACTAACATCTCTAAAACTGGTAGAGAAAAGTTGTCGGAAGGATTTGAAGTAGGTCGTTCAAATCCTATAGAAACAAATAAAAGCAAAGACGGAACAGTAAAGTACCTTTTCCAAACATCTGATGGAAAATTTATTGAAACCGTTTACATTCCTGATGGTGATCGTGCTACTCTCTGCGTAAGTTGCCAAGTTGGTTGCAAAATGAATTGTCTTTTCTGCCAAACAGGAAAACAAGGATGGAATGGTGATTTAACATCAACAGACATTCTTAATCAAATTTTCTCAATTGAGAATAGCGAATCACTAACTAACATAGTTTTTATGGGACAAGGAGAGCCACTTGACAACTATGACGAAGTGATGCGCAGCATTGAGATTCTCACATCGGATTACGGATTAGCTTGGAGTCCTAAAAGGATAACAGTTTCAACTGTAGGACTAAAGAAGCATCTCAAAAATTTTCTCGATGAATGTGAATGCCATTTGGCAATCAGCCTTCACTCTCCTATTCACGAACAACGCCTTAATCTCATGCCTGCGGAAAAGCAATATCCAATAGCTCAGATTATAGAGTTCCTGAAACAATACGATTGGTCACACCAGCGAAGAGTTACTTTCGAGTACACTATGATTGGTGGAACAAATGACTCACAATTACATGCTAGAGAGTTAGTAAAACTCTTGCAAGGATTAAATTGTCGAATAAACCTTATTCGATGGCACAAGATTCCAAATGTGGCATTAGATGAAGTCAAGTCTAAGACAATGGAAGTTTTCCGAGATTATCTCAATTCCCACGGAATCACAACAACAATACGAGCAAGCAGAGGTCAAGATATTTGGGCTGCCTGTGGATTATTGTCAACAAAAAAGCAATTAGAAAATAACGAATAATAAGAAGAATAAAAATAACAATATGAAAATTAAACTTTTATCGATACTAACTCTTGCTATTCTTTTGTTTGCAAGCTGTGATGGTGACGGGAAAGCTCCTGGCAAGCACAGAAGAAGCGGAAATTTACTCACACCTGTCAGTAGCGGCAATCCATACGAAGTAATGGTTGTTGCTGATGATAGCGTATGGAATGGCTGGGCAGGCAAAGCTGTTCAGCAAATCCTCGACAAGCATATAGTTGGACTTCCCCAAGACGAAGAGCAGTTTCATAAAAGCCACATTTCAGAAAAGCACTACGATCAAATTACAAATCTTTTCCGTAACATTATAATCATCAAGCTTGGCAAAGAATACACTCAAGCAAAGATGAAAGTGGAAAAAGATGTACACTCAACTCCTCAGCTCATCATCACCCTTCAAGGCCCTAATCAATTTGAAATCTCAACTTATGTGACTGAGCACACAAAAGATATTGAGACATTAATTATCAGTGATGAAATCAATCGCGAAGCAAACGATTTGCTATATGAACATAACATCAAGTTTGCAAAAGCAGTAAAAGAAATGTTCGATTGCGAATTCTACATTCCTATCGATATTAAGAGCATGAAGATTGGAGACAATTTCATTTGGGCAAGCGATGATGGCTTGAGCAGTATACAGAACATTTGCATTTATTCACTCCCATATGTAAGCGAAAAGATGTTCACAAAGAGCCCTTATGTAGCCCTTCGTGATACAATCATGAAGAAGAATATTCCTGGTGGCCATCCTGGTATGTGGATGCAAACAAACAAGGAATTTGTATGGACAAAGAACATCTCTGTTAATGGTAAATACGCAATGGAAGCTCGTGGATTGTGGGAAATGAGAAACGATGCAATGGGTGGTCCATTCATTAGCCACTCACGCATCGACAAGAAGAACGGCCGCGTCATTGTTGTAGAAGGATTTGTCTATGCTCCTGACAAAATGAAGCGTACAATGCTTAGACGACTTGAAGCTGCATTATACACATTAGTTGTCCCTGGAGACGATGAAGAATAACTACAAAATTTTTAATTGAACTAAATAGAAAAAAGAACAAATATGATCAAAATTGGCATAACACAAGGCGACATTAATGGTGTTGGTTACGAGGTAATTCTCAAGGCATTTGAGAACGAAGAAATGTTTTCGCTTTGTACACCTATCGTTTACGGTTCGCCTAAAGCTGCAACATACCATAAAAAATCGTTTGAAAACCAAACAAGTTTCCAGACAATTGAGTCTGCAGATAATGCACGCAACGGAATGCTTAACATGGTG
>JAGHVC010000153.1 GCA_018064505.1 Candidatus Minthosoma caballi
AAACATTGCTCAAATATGAAATTATTTTTGATCACTTACTTATAAAAATATAGGTGCAAAATTAGCAAAAATATCTAAATTATAATCAGAAATTATAGGAAATATTTGCAGAATCGCCTAATTTTATGTAAAATACGCCCGTATGTTGCTTACGAATGTCAATTTCGATGTATAATTAAACTGAAAAACATTAGTATAAAGTACCACCTTGATTCTGGGTACTGGTTTGGAAACCTCATTGTCATTTTACCAATCTGGTTTTGAAACCACATTTGCGTCTTACGAATCAGGTTAAACCACAGGGGTAAAACACCACCCTGGTTTTTATTGGAAAGGGTATAGCAAATCGCTATCCCATCAATTACCTCTTTATGAGCCCGTGTTACACGGCTCCATCCTAAGTAGCATTTCACAACTCAAGCATCAAGCACAGAACTCTTTCTTGACTCGTTGAACTGTACTGATACCTTTACCGCTCAACTTCGCCACATCACGGATGGTATAGCCCTTGTCTAGGAGGTTGATGACCTTTCTATATTCTTCCCTCTTTTTATCTTGGGACTCAGTGGAACCTGCAGTTCTGCCTAGTTTACCACCTTTCTCAGTATATTGCTTTTGTCTAAATTTTGAATCATAGAACTATGTTATCATGAGTCTGTATCATCCAAACTGGTCTGTTAATAAAATGTTAATTCTGTGTTAATGAATGTGAACTAGGTATTCTTCAAGATTTAGCCAAAATCCTCACCTTTAGCGCCCTCTCAAAGTACCTTTATTCACTCCTACAAAGTTTGGGAACATAAAGGTATCACCAAGGAAATAAAGCAAGCGCTATGTGCTGAAAATCAGTGCAAAAGAACTTTTACAAGAAGTCCGGCGTGGGTGTTTGCGTTGCTCGTTCTTTTCGGTTGGGCAATGCGAAGGCCTCTGTAAGCGGGACGAGTAGCGGGTACAAGCTCTCACGCTTTTTCGTAGGCACATCTCACTTAATGCTTATGTTTTTATTGTCAGTCAGTTTGGAGAGCACTGAATGAGTAGAATCTAAACTATAGTTATTAAAAATAAAAACAAAGAAATGAGAAAGACACTACTTTTTTTCTGCTTATGCCTATGTGCAGGCATAGCAAGCGCGGCGGAACCGCAGTCAACAACAGACAAGATCGTAATTGGTGATCTTACCGTAATGCCAGGTGGCAACGAGGCTTATTTCACAGTAAGCCTTCAAGGATCACTCATCTACACAGCTTACAACATGGACATCCATCTGCCAGAGGGGCTGGAGGTCACATACAAGAGTGGCAAGCCAAATGTGAAAATGACAGCCTCTGCCGGCAGTGCATCTTCATTCTATCCTTCGGAGTGGGACGATGATGACGAAATCTACACTTACTCGCACAAGATGGTAAACTCATACGGCGTGGTAGGTGACAGATGGCTGCGCATCTCTTGTTCAAGTGATGAGAATGCAGAGTTCGTAGCCACTTCTGGTGAATTGTTCAAAGTGTATGTAAAAGCTTCTCCTTATATGAAGCCAGGTGAAGCACACATCACCGTGGATGGCATCGGTCTATTTGTGAAGCAGGATGCCGAGAAGTACATTCCTAAAGAAAACACAGACAAGGTCATCACTGTAGGTACAACCAGTAAGGTTACTGTGAATGTGAGTGCTGCTAACCAGTGGGGTACATGCGTGCTTCCATTCTCAGCAAGTCTTCCAGCAGGATTGACAGCCTACGAATGTGCTGATGCTGATGGCGATGACTTGGTTCTCACTAAAGCATCAAGTCTCGAAGCATACACCCCTTACATTTTGTATGCTCCAACAGGTTATTCTTCCACGCTCAGTGGCGAAGTGGATGCAGCTCAGTATGTCGCAGTCGCAACAAAGGGACTTCTTAGTGGCGCAATCGTTAGTCAAACTATTTCTGCAGGATATGTGTTGCAGAATCAAGGCGATGGTGCTATGTTCTACGATGTGAATGGCGATACATTCTCTGTGCCAGAGGGCAAGTGCTGGTTGTGTGAAACAGCCTTGTTAGGTAAGGAACGATATGGATTTGAACAGGAAGCATCGATAATTGAGTGTGTTTCCAAATCAGCTTCACACGATGCAATATATAATATTCATGGAATTGCTGTTGAAAAAATGAATAGCGGCAATATATACATTATCAATAATAAAAAGGTTCTTGTAAAATAGATTATGACGAAGATTAGTTTTACAGACAAGACGAAAACAAACCAACATGCGCTTACATTAGAGCAATTGTTTGAAGGGCAAATAAAACTCTCCGATATCCATGAGGATAAACTTCGTAAATTGGTAAGATTTCTTGAGTGTTATGAATGTAGGATAGGAGGGAAAGATGCATATTTCATAGAAAGTGAATTTCCTGAATTCGAAAACACCATCAAATGTATTCCTGTTAATGATGTGGTGGGGTTGTCAGCGACATCCTCAAATACTTTACTTTATAAAAGTGATGAGAAGGAACCATTTATTCTCAATGTGATTAGAAATTCAGTCGCTCATGCAAATATCTTTTTTGACTCTAAAAAAGGAATTGTTACTGGCTTTGAATTATACAGAAAAGAAGATGAACAAAAAACAACAGTGTTTAAATCATACTTCAATATAGAAGAACAAGAGTTTTGGAAAATCATAAATGTATTCGTTAATTAAAACTTAGCAAGATGAAGAAACTAATAGTATTTATGTTAGCATGTGTACATGTTGCAATGTTGTATGCCCAGACAACAGATTGGACAGATGAAAATGGAATAACATGGGAAATCCGCGAAGATGAAGCCGGAATATTCTTAGCAGGTGCTTCCAATTATGGAGAATCGTTTGTGATTCCGTCAAAACTGAAGGGTCAAGATATATATTATATCCTTCCAGGGTCTTTTAACGATTGTCTTGCATTGAAAGGTATCGCAGATCAACCAAATATAAAGAGGTTAGATGATGTATTTAGTGGTTGTGTAAATCTTGTGAGCGTAGGCAACCTTTCTGCCTGCACCAGCATTGGCAATTATGCTTTCTTTGGTTGCAGCAGCCTTTCGAGCGTAGGCGACCTTTCAGCTTGCACCAGCATTGGCTCTGAAGCTTTCTATGGTTGCAGCAGCCTTTCGAGCGTGGGCGACCTGTCTTCATGCACCAGCATTGGCGATGGGGCTTTCTATGATTGCAGCAGCCTTTCGAGCGTAGGCGACCTTTCTTCATGCACCAGCATTGGCGATTGGGCTTTCCATAATTGCAAGAGCTTGAATTCTTTAAGCATTAATGCTACTACACCTCCTACATTAGGAAGTACATCAGTGTTTAAATGTAACAACAACGGTAATTACAATAGTCCTATCACCATTAGAGTGCCAGAAGAGGCTGTGGAGGCATATCGCACAGCAAGCGAGTGGAGCGAGTTTGCTGTACAGATAATACCAAACAATGTTGTGACAGACTACACTGGCGCGAGAAAGGTGACAGTGACTGCACAGGAAAATGGATCTGGTTTGCAGATGGCTATTGGTGAGAATAATCTTGGCTATGTGACTAATCTTGAAGTGGAAGGCACTATAAACGGCTATGACATCTTTGCAATGCGCAATAAGATGCCAAACCTGCATGTGCTCGATCTGACTAATGCAGATATAGTTGCAAATCCGTTCAACTATTATGCGAGTTACCACACTGGGGATAACATTATGAATGGCTTTGAGTTCTACGAACAGACAAAACTGACAGAAGTGAAGTTGCCAAAAAGTGTGAAGAATGTGGGATCTCGTTCTTTTTCAGAATGCAACGCTCTCGGCAAGGTGACTATGCATGAGGGATTGGACAAGATAGACGATGATGCATTTGAATATACAAATCTTAAAGATGTAATTATTCCAGAAGGAGTGACAAGTATAGGAAGTTCTGCTTTTAAATATTGTAGTGGCATGAATAATGTGCAGTTCCCATCCACCCTCAAGACAATTGGATCGTCTGCATTCGGTTCTTGCTATTCCCTCACATCACTTGAGTTGCCTGATGGATTGCAAAGAATTGAAGGTTCTGCGTTCTCTGGTTGCTCTGGCATCAAAGAAGTCATCATTCCAGGAGCAACAACTTATATCGGCGACTACGCCTTCTCTGGCTGCCCTGGCATCAAGACAGTAAAGAGCAAACTTGTTGATCCATTCACCATTGGTCAAAACACATTCAGCACATGGACAACAACAACTCTCTATGTACCTATGACAGAAGACTGGAGCGCTACATACAATCGCTACTACTGGGACACTCAGTGGGGACAGTTTGCTCACATAGAAGGCTGGAACCCAACCATTAACGATTTCTATATTGACAACGACTACGACCTTGAAGATGGAACTATTGGTGCTGAAGGCAGCAACCCAGATGCTGATATGAACAATCAGGCTGGCTTCCATGTGAAGAACCGTGGACACCAAAAGTTCCACCATGTGCATGTGAAGCACAACGGCAGCACAAGTGGTTCGTTGATTGGCGACGAGAGCAACATGGAGGCAGAGAAATTGTTCTCTGACATTAATATTGCAAGCAATCGCTGGTATTTCTTCTCGTTCCCATTCGATGTGAAGGTGGCAGACATAACTTATGTTTCTAATGACAACACCCCTGCAAACTATGTGTTCCGCTACTATGACGGCAAGGAGCGCGCAGAGAATGGCAGAGGTGGATGGAAGAATTTCAAAAGCGAGACTCTTGAAGCTGGCACTGGATACATTTTCCAAGCGAATAAAGGTGGAGTGCTCACCCTGCCTGTGGACAACCCAGACTTCACTGCTGACGGCAAGTCTCCAAAGCTCGATGTGCATTCTGCAGCTAATGCACAGGATGCATCATGGAACTTCGTAGGAAACCCTTACCTCAGCTACTACATGCTTGAAGACATTGATTTTTCAGCTCCTATCACAGTGTGGAACGGAAGTGGATATGAGGCTGTGCGTCCTGGTGATGATGACTATGTTCTTCAGCCATATCAGGCGTTCTTCGTGCAGAAGCCTTCTGCAAAGGATATGGTCAGCTTCGACAAGGATAGCCGCACAACTTACCGCAAGAGCAAGGAGAAACAGTCGGCAGCTAAGGCTCGTCGCGCAAAGGCTCAAGTGAATCGTGAACGCATGCTTGTGAACATCGAAGTGTCTGACGGCGTGAATGCAGACAAGACTCGCATTGTGTTTAACGACAACCAGTCTATGGACTACGAAATGGAGTGCGACGCTGCTAAATTCCTTTCTACTGAGAATGTGCCACAAATCTATTCTATACATAATAATGTTAGCTACGCAATCAACGAGCGTCCTAATGGCTCTGGCGAAGTTCAGCTTGGCTTTGTTGCTAAGGAAGACGGCACATTCACAATCTCCCCACTGCGCATGGACACTCCAATGTTGCTGAAAGACGCAGAGACTGGCATCACTGCAGATTTGAGTGAGAACGGATATGTGTTCAGCGCAAAGGCAGGTACATACAACAAGCGTTTCATGCTCATTAAGGCTGAGGATGCGACTGCAATCGAAACAATTGCTGTTAGTGACATTCCTGCCAATGCAGAAATCTATGACCTTGCAGGACGCAAGCTCAGTTCTGCAAAGAGTGGCGTGAATATTGTGAACGGTAAGAAAGTGATGATTAAGCTATGAAAAGATTCCTATCAATAATGTGCATGTTGCTGACTTTCGTGGTCGGCAGCATGCATGCACAGGAAGACTTCGACCCTGAAAATCCTGCCGAACCTTTAACCAAATATAGGCTAACAACAAAGGCTACTCCAATGGGGTATGCTTCTGGAACAGGTCAGTATTTGTCAGATACGCAGGTGTGGGTGAACACTTCTGCATACAGCGAAAATTATGTTTTCTCACATTGGACGAAGAACGGTGAGTATTATTCTGATGCTCAGAGCTTCTATTTCACTATGCCAGAGGATTATGTCGATTTCGTAGCTGTGTATGATTATTCTCCAGTTGATCCGCAAGAGCCGATAGCAAACTACACTCATAGATTGTTTTTGGAAAGTAACATAGATGTGGCTTGCTCGTTCAACATGAGCAGTGG
>JAGHVC010000051.1 GCA_018064505.1 Candidatus Minthosoma caballi
GGAGTGAAAAGTATATAAGTTTTTTCTTACATGTTACTAAAAGCTATGAGATACTTGAGTCGAGGCAGAGAAATGTGTGTGTTAAAATTCCCTAATACAAAGAAATGAGCACCTACCCTATTAAACCTTTCACTGCATTGTGAGTCATTTACAACTCATGCACTACTTTTAGATAACTAATATATTATTATAAAACTAACAAATGAAAAGAATTGTCTTATTGACATCCATTGTGCTATTGTCATGTATTGCTGCAATGGCACAGAGCAAATTCAACCTGAAAGGAACAATCATTGACAAAGAAAATAGCGAGGCGGTGACAGGAGCAACTGTGCAGTTGTTGAGTGTGCCCGATAGCGCTTTCGTGACTGGTGCGGCTGCGAATGAGCTTGGTGCTTTCCTGTTCAAGGATGTTGCAAAGAACAAATACATAATAAAGGTGTCGTTTATCGGCTACACCACTCACTACATGAATGTTGACCTTGCAGAGAAGAAGAGCAGAAATGTGGATTTAGGTTACATCACTCTGGCTGACGATGCACAGATGCTGAAGGAAGCTCAGGTGACAGCTAATGCTGCTAAGGTGCAGGTGAGCGGCGACTCGCTGGTGTACAATGCATCTGCCTACAGAGTGCCGGAAGGCTCCACGCTCGAAGCATTGGTGAAATTGCTGCCAGGTGCAAAAGTGGATGAGGATGGCAACATCACAATCAACGGCAAGACGGTGAACAAGATTCTGGTAGATGGCAAGGAGTTCTTCCTCAACGACAAGAATGTGGCTATGAAGAACATCCCTACCGACATCATCGATAAGATTAAGTCTTACGAACGCAAGAGCGATTTGGCTCGAGTGACAGGTATCGACGACGGCGAGGAAGAAACCGTGATTGACCTCACAGTGAAGAAAGGCATGAAGAACGGATGGTTTGGCAACGCCACTCTCGGAGCAGGCACTGAGCATCTCTACAACAGCCGCGGAATGGTGAACCGATTCAACGACAACGCCAATGTTTCCCTGATTGGAAATGCACGAAACACCCCAAACCGCTGGGGATGGAACAACAGCGGACTTCGCAACAACAAGGAGCTTGGCGGAAACTTCGCAACAACAAGCCAGAAGCTGGAAACTGGCGGTAGCGTGCGCTACAGATACGATGGCAGCGATGTGCTGAGCATGTCGTCATCTGAGAACTTCGCAGCTCAGAAAGGCGCGTTTGGCGAAAGCAGAAACCAAAGCTATTCTGGCAATTCAAATGTGTACACAAACATGAGATTGGAATGGAAGCCCGACACAATGACAAACATCATCTTCAGGCCAAACTTCACATATTCGCGCAACAGAGGCTCAAGCAACAACCGATCTGGCTCTTATGACAAAGACCCTAACAACTTCACAAACAATGCCTTGTTCTACAACGAGCAGATTGCCATCATGAGTAACGACCCTTCGCAGACAACAACTGACGAAGTGCTCGAACAACTTATGGACATCGTAGTAAACACCAATACAAGCAGAAGCCAGTCGTACAGCACCAATGTGAACGGCAATGGCGAGCTGCAAGTCAACAGAAAGTTCAACAGCAAGGGACGCAACCTCACTCTCCGCATCACTGGCGGATATTCGGAAGGACGCAACAAGCAGCTTTCTGCAGCCAACATCACCTACAACTCGCTCGGAACAGCTCAGCAGAACAATCGCTACTACAACACTCCTTCAAAAAACTACAACATTGCAGGGCAAATCACATACAACGAGCCTATTGCCGATCGCACATACTTGCAATTCAGCTATCGCTACCAATACAGCTACAACAAGAACGACAGAAGGGCGTATGTGTATGACTCACAAGCATATCAAGACCTCTCTCAGAGCCTTGCTAACTACAGATACGACATTGACGGCATCCTCCGATTCATGGAAGAAGCACACTATATGATGCGCGACACAGTAGCGCTGAGCCAGTTCTCTGAATACAGAAACTACAATCAGAACATCAGCGTGCAGTATCGCAAAGTGCGAGATGGCTACAACTTCAGCATCGGCATCGACGCGTTGCCTCAGCGCACAACTCTCAACTACAAGTACATGGGCAAAGAGTATCCAGAAATCACACGCAATGTGTTCAACTTCGCCCCACGCGTCAACTTGCGCGTCATCTTTGATAAGCACACAAACCTGCAGTTCCGCTACAACGGTCGCACAAGCCAGCCAAGCATGACAAATCTGCTCGATATCAAGGATGACTCCAATCCACTCTATATCTCAAAAGGCAATCCAGGATTGAAGCCTTCATTCTCAAACAACATCAACGCTAACTTCAACACCTATAATGTCGATGCACAGCGAGGCATCTGGGCTTGGGGCAACTTCTCCACAACAAGCAACAGCATCAGCAATAAGACAACCTATGACAAGACAACCGGTGTGCGCACCACTATGCCAATGAACATCAACGGCAACTGGAACACTGGTGGTGGCGTGGGCATCAACTCAGGACTTGGCGAGAAGAAGCTCTTCACCATTGGTGGCAACTTCGGCGGCCGCTACGCCAACAATGTTGGTTTCTACAACAATGCTTCGAGCGATGCAGACGACGATCAGACAATCAAATCTATCACTAAGAACTCATCGCTCTTCGGTGGAGTAAACTCATCTTTCCGCAACGATTGGATAAACATTGAAATAAACGGCAACCTCAATTGGCAGCACATTAAGAACAATGTGAACATGAATGGCAACCAAGACACTTACAACTTCTCATACGGAGCAGAGTTCCAGTACACCATGCCATGGAAAACTGAGATTGCCACCGACATTTCCATGAATAGCCGCCGCGGTTATTCACAGAAAGAGATGAACACCAACGAACTGCTGTGGAATGCCTCAATCTCTCACTCGTTCATGAAAGGCAAGGCACTCACAGCCAAGTTTGAAGTGTTCGACATCCTTGGGCAGCAGACAAACATAAGCCGCACTGTGAATGCATTCCAGCGCAGCGACTCCCTTTCCAACACCATCTACCAATACGGCATGTTCTGCCTCATATACCGATTCAGCGTGTTTGCAGGCAAGAACACAATGGGTACAGATCAAGAAAAGCGTGAGTGGAGATAACGGCACGCACCGTTACCACTCTGCTTCTGACAACACCCACTACATTATTGGCACCATACAAACGAATTATTATTATCTCCCCCCCAGCACCAAGTCATACTTGGCTCTGGGGGGCTTTGTTTGCCCAACACGAGAAGATGAAGAAAACGAGTTAGCATACCTATATCAATGTGCTTTTGTCGCCAAATCCGAGCCATCCCCTTCTATTTGGTTTCCTTTACGCACTTTTAATGTATTTTTGATATCAAAACTGCAATATTTACTTCTTTTTGGTCTTCATTTTGCCTTTTTATGACCTTTTGTCTATTTTTTCGAGAAGATTTATAACAAAAAGAAATAAAATCACTAAATTTGCAAACGATTTGATTAGGATAAGTCAAAAACAACCAACTTTTGATATTCGTCAATTTGATAATATAGTTACAACACAACATAAAATTTAGAAAGCTATGGTAAAAAGACAGCTTGGTTTGTACAATGCAGAGAACGAGCACGATGCTTGTGGTGTCGGAATGGTAGTGAACATTCACGGCAACAAGAGCCACGAACTCGTCGATAACGCATTGAAAGTTCTGGAGAACATGGAACATCGCGGAGCTGAAACACGCGACAAAACAGGTGACGGTGCCGGTATCCTTCTTCAGATTCCTCACGAGTTTATTCTTCTTCAAGGCATTCCTGTGCCAGAAAAGGGTCACTACGGTACAGGTCTTGTATTCTTGCCAAAGGATGCGCAAAAGCAATCAGACATCTTGAGCATCATGATTGAAGAGATTGAGCGTGAAGGCTTGAATCTCATGCACATGAGAAATGTACCTACATGCCCAGAGGTGCTTGGTGTGGGCGCAAGAGATGTTGAGCCAGACATTAAGCAGATCTTCGTGACTGGTGTTACAGAAGATAAACTCGATCAATTTGAGAGAATATTATATAAGGTACGCAAGAAGATTGAGAATCGCATTGACGACGAAAACTTCTACATCTGCTCTCTCTCAAGCAAAGACATTATATATAAAGGTATGCTCACTTCGGGACAGCTTCGCCGCTATTTCCCTGACTTGAGCAACAACTATTTCACAAGCGGTCTTGCGCTTGTGCATTCTCGTTTCTCTACAAACACATTCCCTAAGTGGAAGCTTGCTCAGCCATTCCGTTTCCTCTGCCACAACGGTGAGATTAACACTGTAAGAGGTAACCGTGGCTGGATGAAGGCTCGTGAGTCAGTGCTCTCTTCTCCTGCTCTTGGCGACATCAAGGAGATTCGCCCTATTCTTCAGGAGGACATGTCGGACTCTGCTTCACTCGACAATGTGTTTGAGTTCTTCGTGATGAGCGGTCTTTCGTTGCCTCAGGCAATGGCTATTCTTGTGCCAGAGTCATTCAACGACAAGAACCCTATCTCGGAAGACCTCAAAGCATTCTATGAGTACTACTCTATTCTCATGGAGCCATGGGACGGCCCTGCTGCATTGATGTTCTCTGATGGTCGCTTTGCTGGTGGTATGCTCGACCGTAACGGTCTTCGTCCTTCACGCTACACAATCACAAAAAGTGGTATGATGGTGGTTGCCAGTGAGGTAGGTGTGATGGACTTCGAGCCAGGTGAAGTACAGAGCAAGGGACGCTTGCAGCCAGGAAAGATACTCCTCATCGACACTCAGGAGGGTAAGATCTACTACGATGGTGAGATAAAGGAGAAGCTTGCTAAGGAGCACCCTTATCGCCAGTGGCTCTCTACAAACCGTATTCAGCTTGAGAAGTTGAAGAGCGGTCGTAAGGTGGAGAACTCGGTAGAGAACTATGAGAGAAAGCTTCGCTGCTTCGGTTTCGGTCAGGAAGACATTGACAAGACTGTTGTGCCAATGTGTACTGGCGGTCAGGAACCAGTTGCTGCGATGGGTAACGACACTCCGCTTGCCGTAATCAGCGACAAGCCACAGATATTCTTCAACTACTTCCGTCAGCAGTTTGCTCAGGTGACAAACCCTGCCATCGACCCTATCCGTGAGGAACTCGTAATGTCGCTCACAGAGTACATCGGTGCTGTAGGTACTAACATCCTTACTCCTGACGAAAGCAACTGCAAGATGGTGCGTCTGCCACAGCCAGTGCTCACAAACACTCAGCTCGACATTCTCTGCAACATTCGCTACAAGGGCTTCAAGACAGAGAAGATTGACACTCTCTTTGAGATTAGCAAGGGTGCAAGCGGTCTTCGTCAGGCTATCGAGGACATTTGCAAGAAGGCAGAACAGAGTGTTGATGAAGGCGTAAACTACATCATCCTCTCTGACCGCAACATCGATGCTACTCATGCTGCTATCCCTTCACTGCTTGCTGTTTCAGCTGTTCACCACTACCTCATCAATGTTCAGAAGCGAGT
>JAGHVC010000172.1 GCA_018064505.1 Candidatus Minthosoma caballi
GCATTCTGCTATTTATTACAATTACAACTAGAATATAGCTATTGCTTTATTGTGTAATATTTTATATATAAAAAAGCACTTCGCTTGTTAAAGATACAAACTTGAAGTTATTTTATATTATCTCCTTTTGTCTTGATTATATCAAAGAGATAAGTCATCTTGACTGAGATGGTTTGGTTTGCAGAACGGCCAAAATCTCCTTTCTTACTATTATCATACATGTCGCCAAGACCATAGTAGTAGCGACCTTGAAGAAGGAAGTGGCCAGCAGATGTGGATAGCTCAAGACCAAGACCTGCTGCTATGCCGTAATCTACTTTGTTATCAAGTTCATATCCATACTGATAGACTACTCCGCTTGGGCGGTTGCTTGTGTCCCATGGCTTCTCTCCACCAAAGTGTTCTTTGCCTCCAAGGTAGTAACCAAACTGGGGACCTGCCTCGAAAAGGAACTTCAATCCTCTGCGTTCTCTACCCCATCCCATCTGCATAAGAATAGGCAACTGAATGAAGTGAAGATCTCTCATGTATGTGTTGTTTGAGCCATCTTCTATCACCTCTTGCCAGCCAAGATTGTTGTATTGCAATTCGAACTCAACTGCACAGATTGTGGTGAAATACTTCTCACAAACATAGCGGGAAGCAAAGCCAAACATTGGCGAGTTCTTAGTGGTCTGCTTGATACGAGGCATGAAGTCCATCTTGTTCATTGTAACTCCACCCATGAAGCCAACGGAGAAATCATTGCGTGCCTCTCCCACTTGAGCGAATGCACAAAGAGGGGTAAGCAGAAGCATTGCAAATAGTAGTATGTGGAACGGTTTCAGCATGGGCAAATTTATCTTACAACGATTCTTCCATCAGAAGTGTGTGAGACGATGAGCATTGACTTGTTCTCGTATCCACTCCATGAGTTCTTTTTCTCGAAGAAGAATGGGAACTCGAGCGAATTATAACCTATGTTGTGGATGTTCTCGCTAAATGCACTGCCGTGATCGAAGATTCCCTTGACAAAGAATGCACCAATGTCGTAGCCAAGTTCGCCATAGTGTGGATAGCTGTTGAACTGATCCTGATTGAACCACTGGCGGAACTTAGAGTTGAAAGCAATTGTTCGCTGAGATGAACCATTTGAGTAGAATGTGGTGAAGTACTGGCAGTTGTACTTTGCAAATTCCTTATCATACTTAGCTTCGAATGTTTGCCACTCAGGGAATCCAAACAATTGAATAGATGTTGCATCAGAAAGATTAAGAGTTGCAAGTTTCTTGCAGAGCGCATCAAATGCTGATGCTGAACTGCTTGAAGTGACAATGATATTGCGTGACCCAGTCTTTATCATTTCCTTTATTGCATCAAACTCATTCACGCTAACACGATTGTAAATCACATTGTTATCGTCGAGAGTCTTCTTGAAGTTTACGATGTATGAAACATTATCGTTCTTGTCATTCATACCAACGAAAATGATGTTATCATTGCGATGAAGAGCGATGAAGCGGTTGTAAACCTGAGAGTAGATAGACGAAGTCTGAACATTTACTTGATAAGTAGTTGGACGCTCGTTGACAATTGAGCCATCGCTTGAAAGCGGCACGACATGAGTGATTCCATTTGCGTGTGCAAACTTAGACACAGCTGCGATGTGCTCTTGACGAACAGGGCCAATGATAAGCTGCATGTTCTTCATCATAGGCTTGCTGAGAATGTCCTCCATTGTCTCGCCTGCGCCTTTCTCTTCGTATGTATAAATATCTACAGAATAGCCATGCTGCTTCAAAGAATCTACTGCAAGCAAGAAGCCCTGGTAGAGATTTGCCATCTTCTGAGATTCTGTTGTCATCTCTTCTGCATCGAGAGAGAACGGTAGAATCACAGCTGCATGCACTGCATTGTACTTCTGCACCTTAGGACGCTTGCGCTCTTCCTCTTCTTCTCTTTTGCGACGCTGCTCCTCTGCATATTTATCATTCTCTTCCTTTGTGAAAGGTATGTAAATGATCTCACCTTTTTTTAGCTTGTTCTTCTTCAGCTGAGGATTGGCTTCAATGAGTTCTGCTTCTGAAATTCCATACTGGCGAGAGATGGCATAGATTGTTTCCTTCTTCTGTACCTCATGAGTAGCTTTATACTTTGGACGAGGCTGTGCAGGAGCAGCAGTTTGTTTGTCGTCTGGCTGAGAATTTGCAGGTTTGTTAGCCTGCTGATTCACGAACTGCTGCAAGTTGTTCTGCTGAATAGTAGAAGGAACAACATTTGTCACCACTCTTGTTGCTGGCACTCTATCTGGCTGAGCAGTTGTAGTGTTCTGAGAAGTTGCTGTTGTTTGCTGAGTTGTGTTATGCTGGCTTGCTCCATTTGCTGGCACATTAATCCTCTGACCTGCCATAATGTAGTCTGCCTTCATGCCAGGATTAATCTTAAGCAAATAACTAACCGAAACTCCATAATCGCGAGAGATGCTGCTAAGTGTCTCTCCAGATTGCACCTCATGCTTCACAGTTCCTGCTGTCTGTGCCATCATGTTTACAGACATTGCTAAAACTGCAATAAATAACGCTATTTTTTTCATAAACCTAATTAACTCTTACTAATATGCAATAGCATATACATATCTAATTTGATTACAAAATTAGTGAAAAAACATCATTCAATACAAATTTGATTACACCGTTAAGAGTTTTTATAAGAAAAAAAGTGCTTTTATGGAATGGAATGAGTAATTTTGCATTATTATTATTGCAAATCAACACAAAAATGATAAAATTCTTAAAGGTATTTTGGGCGGTAACTGCGCTGCTTTTTTCGGCCATCTCTGCCACAGCTCAAGACGCAGCGCCAATAGTTAGTTTCTATTCTGTTGATGAAGAATCAGACATCGAAATGAATCCTGGCGATTCGCAAACAGCGCAAGCACCTCTCGAAATAAAGCTTTCCGCTAATGTCGATTGCCCTGATGGATACCATTATGTGAGCGAGTGGCGCATTCTTCGTGCAAAAGACGGCGAGGATACTCCATTGCTGACAAGATTTCAGGATGAAACATCCTACACACTCACTCAATCGGGTGGATACACAGTGAAGCTATATGTCACTTTCATGCAAGAAGGAGACACTATCGACTACGAGAGCGAGGATTTCACAATCGGCATCAGCGAGTCAAAACTTACATGTCCTGATGGTTTCTCACCAAACAACGACGGCATAAATGACTACTACCGCATCACAGCCCAGTCTATCGTGAAGTTTGAGGCACTTTTTTTCAACCGCTGGGGACAGAAGATACACTCCGTCAATCTTGACCAAGTAAAACATGCTGAAGGAGAAACAGAAAAGTGGGTACTATGGGACGGCAAGGTGAACGGCAAATATGTGAAAGATGGCGTTTATTTTGTCAACATCAATGCTTACGGCAGTGACGGTATTCATTACAAGATAAAAAAAGCGGTTAATGTGCTGAAAGGATTCAGAGAATCAGCAGAAAGCGGAGGAGCCAGCGAATGATTAAGATTGAAGGAGCGAGGGTGCACAATTTGAAAAATGTTGATGTTGAGATACCTCGCAATAGCTTGACAGTGATTACAGGATTGAGTGGCAGCGGAAAGTCGTCACTCGCTTTCGATACGCTTTTCAACGAAGGACAGCGTCGCTACATCGAGACTTTCTCAGCTTATGTGCGCAACTTTCTCGGAGGTATGGAACGCCCTGATGTTGACAAAATTACGGGATTGAGCCCCGTTATTAGCATTGAGCAGAAAACTACCAACAAGAATCCGCGTTCAACAGTAGGTACTGTGACCGAAGTGTATGACTACTTGCGACTCTTATATGCCCGAGCAGGTGAAGCAGTAAGCTATGCTACTGGCGAGAAGATGGTGAAATACACCGAAGAAGAAGTGATGAAACTGATGCTTGAGCAATATGACAGCAAGAAAATCTTCCTCTTAGCTCCACTCGTACAAAGCCGTAAGGGACACTATCGCGAGCTGTTTGAGACTATCAGACGCAAGGGTTACCTCTATGCTCGAGTTGACGGCGAGATTGTTGAAGTGAGCGAAGGGATGAAAGTGGATAGATACAAGAACCACAACATCGAGGTGGTAATTGACAAGATGGCAGTGTCATCTAAAGATGCAGAGCGACTGAAGAAGAGCCTTGAAACTGCCATGAAGATGGGCGAAGGACAGGTGATGGTGATCGAGAAAGACACCAACGAGCTAAAGCATTTCTCCAAGCGACTCATGTGCCCTACTACGGGCATCTGCTACCACGACCCTGCCCCAAACAATTTCTCTTTCAATTCTCCTGAAGGAGCTTGTCCTCACTGCAAGGGACTCGGCACAGTTGCCTTAATCGACATGATCAAAATCATTCCCGACACAAAGCTCAGCGTGGCAAACGGCGCACTTGCTCCCCTCGGTAAGCCAAAGAATGTGATGATATTCTGGCAAATAGAGGAGATACTTCGTCGCAATGGCTATGCACTCACCACCCCTGTATGTGACATCAAGGACGAAGTGCTCAACGAGATCGTGTATGGCTCAACTCAGAGCGTTAGAATATCCTCAAGAATTGCTCGAACTAATAGCGATTTATATATTGAATATGAAGGTATTGCAAAATACATCCATGACCTTCGTGACAACGATGCTTCACCATCTGTATTGAAATGGGCAGAGTCGTTTGACAAGGTGACAAAATGCCCTGAGTGCAATAGAGCTCGTCTCAACAAAGAGGCGCTGCATTTCCTCATAGACGGCAAAAACATCAGCGAAGTTTCTGAGTACGAATTATCAGCACTCTTCGAATGGGTGAATGGCGTTGAAGCAAAGATGAGCAAGAAGCAAGCAGCCATTGCTCACGAGATAATAAAAGAGATAAGCACCCGACTTCAGTTCCTTCTCAATGTAGGTTTGGACTACCTTAGCCTCTCGCGCAGCTCGGTGAGCCTTTCTGGCGGTGAAAGCCAGCGCATCCGACTAGCCACTCAGATTGGTTCAAAGCTCGTCAATGTGCTCTACATCCTCGACGAGCCAAGCATCGGATTGCATCAGCGCGACAATGTTCGCCTCATCGAGTCGCTCAAGGAGCTTCGCGACGAAGGCAACACCGTCATTGTGGTAGAGCACGACAAAGACATGATGCTGCATTCCGACTATATTGTCGATATGGGGCCGAAAGCAGGAAGACTTGGAGGCGAAGTAGTATTTCAAGGCACTCCCCAGCAGATGCTAAAGCAAGACACCCTCACTTCTCGCTATCTTTCTGGCAAAGAAAAGATTGAAATCCCTTCAGAGCGTAGAAAAGGCAATGGCAAGTTCATAAGCATCAAGGGAGCCAAGGGAAACAACCTTAAGAATGTGAGCGTAGATATACCTCTTGGCGAACTCATCATAGTCACAGGAGTGAGCGGAAGCGGCAAATCCACACTCATCAACGACACCCTGCAGCCCTATCTCAGCCAGTATTTCTACAAGTCACTCCGCGACCCTCTCGAATTTGACTCTATCGAAGGAGTGGAAAACATAGACAAAATCGTCAGCGTGGATCAGTCGCCCCTCGGACGCACCCCTCGAAGCAACCCTGCCACATACACCGATGTGTTCACCGACATTCGCAAGCTGTTCGTCGAAGTGCCAGAAGCCAAGATGCGTTCCTACAAGCCAGGGCGATTCTCGTTCAATGTTGCTGGCGGTCGATGCGAGACCTGCGGTGGCAATGGCTACAAAACCATTCAGATGAATTTCCTTCCCGATGTGCTCGTGCCTTGCGAAGCATGCCACGGCAAACGCTACAATCGCGAGACCCTTGAGGTTCGATTCAAGGGCAAGAGCATTGCCGACATTCTTGACATGACAATCAATCAAGCCGTAGAGTTCTTCGAGAATCAGCCAAAGATATTGCAGAAAATCAAGGTATTGCAAGATGTAGGCCTTGGCTACATCAAGCTTGGTCAGCCATCCTCTACCCTCTCTGGAGGTGAAAGTCAGCGCGTGAAGCTTGCCACCGAGCTTGCCAAGAAAGACACAGGCAAGACACTCTACATCCTCGACGAGCCAACCACAGGACTTCACTTCGACGACATCAGAGTGCTGATGGGGGTGCTCAACCGCCTTGTTGACAAAGGCAACACCATAATTGTGATTGAACACAACCTCGATGTCATCAAGCTTGCCGACCACATCATCGACATGGGGCCCGAAGGAGGCAAAGGTGGCGGCACTGTCGTAGCCACTGGCACACCAGAAGAAGTTGCAGCAAGCGGAAAGGGCATCACAAGCAGCTTCATAAAAGAAGAATTAGCACTTTCAAAGTGACAGAAATCAGCCCCCCCTGTAAAAAAAATAAAATACTCCCCGCATTTACCGAAAAGTAGATGCGGGGAGATTTGTGCTATGTATAAAATGACGAAGAAATAAAATTAACAAAAGGAAATGCCCTCATCTATGTGTGAGAGCATTCGTTTTATTCATATCCTTCAGCAAGCATTTCCTCAAACATCGGATGGATTGCAAATGCTATGCATCAGTTCCAGCAAACTTATTCATTCCGCGTATCATGTGGCGAAGCGAACCAAGCAATTCTTGCGATTCTTGAAGAATATGTACTGTGAGAAGCTGAGTGTTCATGTTCTGCTTGCTGTCTTGAAGAGTGTCGAGCACAAGCTTTCTGTCAGCAGATATCTGTCCTTGAATAACCATGCATTTGTCTCGTAGTTGTTCTGCATCAGTGAAGTCACCTGTCTCCAGCATCGAAAGGGTTGCGTTGAACATGTCAATAACACTGTTTCGCAAGCCAAGGAATCGCTCATGATAAGCAGGAGGAAGCGGTGCAAAATTATTGCCAATATGCTCACGAAGAGGATCGTTGATGCGCTTCATGCTGTAGAGCATTTGCTGACAAGAATTAATACTGAGGAAATACCAGGTATTACGCTGAATGACAGTCAGAGGATCGAGACGACGCATCGCAATTATTTCTCTTCGGCGCTGACGCTTCAGTTCTTTGCGCTCATCGTCGATAAGCGACGACCCACGCTTCAGAATGCGGTATTGCTCTGTAAGGAAGCTATCTGTCGCATTGCGATAAGTATTCATCAAAACTGCAAGCGAGCAGCATTTCCGTTGCGAATGTGCTGACACAAAAGCTGCCAAATTGTCGATTTGTCGCGCGTTCTCATCATCTGCTTGAACAATGAGTCCTCCT
>JAGHVC010000011.1 GCA_018064505.1 Candidatus Minthosoma caballi
ATTCAACTTTCGCAAGTGTTTGTTCTATGATTTTTGTTAAGATTTTAGTTTAGATGTCGAGCCCATAGGGCGATCCTCAATAAATCGTTCTAAAAAGCGACGCGAACAAGGTATTTATAGGATGTTGATAACATCCGACCGCAGTGAGGGGAGGCAGAACTCCTCTGCCGACGGGGGCCTGAAAACTGGAGCGTATTTGGTAAGGATGTTAGTTGAAGATTTTAAAATCAAAAACAAAATCTAAAATAAAAATGCGCTCGTTATCGACGCAGTCGCTTGGAGTGAAGCGGAAAGAATTCCTCGCTTTTGGGGAGCATTTTTGAGGGGATCGCATCGAAGATGCTCGAAATCTAAACAAAAATCATTATAAAAAATCTAAAACATAACACATTACCGAACTTGCAAAAGTTGAATAATGAAAACAATAACGAAAATGAAAAAATCCATCCGTTAGGGCATAAAGTGAGGATGGGTACTCAATAAAGAATTATGAAAAAATATATAATCGGAATAATGGTTTTGCTGTGCAGCATTGCAGGAAACGCACAGAAAATCTCGTTTGAGAAACAAACAATTACGACACCTTCCACTCCGTGGAAAAAGCCTGTAACTGCTGTATTCAAATTCACAAACAAAGACAAGAACCCTTTGTTTGTACGCAATGTTGATGCTGGTTGCGGATGCCTCGTGCCAAAATGGACAGCAACCGCCGTGCAGAAGGGAGAAGAAGGAGAAATCAGCATCACTTATGATGCACAGTTGCTTGGTAGCTTTGACAAGGTGATTGAGGTTTTCACGAATGCCAATGAGAAGCCTGTTCGCATCAGAATGAAAGGTTCTGTTGGCAGCAAAGAAAAGAAGAGTCTTGAAGAAACTTACCCTTACCAGATGGGCGATATCTTGCTGAGCACCAACAATGTGGAGTTCACTCAAGTAAATGCCGGCGACTCGGTCACTGCTGAGATTGAGATTCTCAACAATGGTCCTGAGGTTTACACTCCTCAGCTCATGCACTTGCCAGAATACCTCACTGCTGAGTTCAAGCCTGAGATGATTGCCCGAGGCCGCCATGGCAAGATTTCTCTCACATTGCATAGCGACAAACTGAATGATCTCGGATTGAATCAGACAAATATCTACCTCTCTCGCTTCTTCGGCGACAAGGTGGGCGATGGCAACGACATTGCCGTATCTGCTATTCATTTACCTGATTTGCATTATGCAGAGCAATTCACAAGAAAGCCTAACTTCCAGCTCTCCACTACAGACATCGACCTTGGCAAACTTGGCAAAAAGACTAAGCTCACTGGCCAAGTAAAGCTCAGCAACAAGGGTAATGGAGTGCTGAAGCTGAGCAAGATACAAGCATTCAACCAAGCCATCACAGTGGCACTTGCAAAGACTGAGCTTCAGCCAGGAGAAGTGGCAGTGATGAAGATTACGGTTGATAGCCGTTTCCTCGGAATGAGCAAGGCACAGCCTCGTGTACTCATCATCACAAATGACCCAAATCATCCAATGGAAGTTGTTAATGTAAAGTTTGACAAATAAGCATGGAACATCCAGAGAATAGCACAGAGTATGCTGGTCTTCAGGTAAATGCAGGCGTCGCCCAGCCTTCAATCGTAAATCCTTACTTGAGCAGAATGAGAAAGAAGAGACAAAAACTCTTCACTCCTGCTGAGTATGTTGAAGGCATATTAAAGGGCGATGTAAGCATGCTGAGCCAAGCTGTCACTTTGATTGAAAGCACTTTACCTGAGCACCAAGTGATTGCTCAAGAAGTGATTGAAAAGTGCCTTCCTTACAGCGGAAATTCTGTAAGAGTGGGCATAAGCGGTGTGCCTGGAGCAGGAAAATCGACCAGTATCGATGCATTCGGCGTGCATCTGCTTGAAAACTACGGAGGTAAGCTTGCCGTGCTTGCCATCGACCCTTCAAGCGAAAAGACAAAAGGCTCTATTCTTGGTGACAAAACAAGAATGGAGAAACTCTCAGTTCATCCAAAGTCTTTCATTCGTCCAAGCCCAACAGCTGGCAGTTTGGGAGGTGTGGCAAGAAAGACTCGCGAAACGATAATCCTCTGTGAAGCAGCTGGATATGATAATATTTTTGTAGAAACTGTAGGTGTTGGTCAAAGTGAAACTGCGTGCCACTCTATGGTGGATTACTTCCTGCTCATTCAGCTTGCTGGCACAGGCGACGAACTTCAAGGCATCAAAAGAGGTATCATGGAGATTGCCGATGGAATCGTCATCAACAAAGCCGACGGCAACAATGTTGACAAAGCACAATTAGCAGCTACTCACTTCCGCAATGCTTTGCACCTTTTCCCAATGCCAGAAAGCGGCGTGCTTCCTAAGGTCATGTGTTACAGCGGTTTCTACGAATACGGAATCGACGATGTGCTGAAGATGATTTTCGACTATATTGACGAAGTGAAGAAGAGCGGCTACTTCCAGCATAGAAGAAATGAGCAAGCCAAGTACTGGATGTATGAAAGCATCAATGAGCATCTGCGCAACAGCTTCTACTACAACCCTGTGGTGAAAGACATGATCAGCACCATGGAACAGGATGTGCTTGACGGCAAGAAAACATCGTTTGTTGCTGCAAAGAACCTTTTGGATTCTTATTTTGAAACAATCAAAAAGTAGAGATAACACCCACATTTTCTGTGAGAATAAGATACTACATATCAATCATATTTGCACTAATCGCCTGCGTGGCTCATGCCCAAGACGGCGAAAGCGGATACAAGTTTCTGGATGTGCCTGCATCAGCACACTCTGCTGCTCTTGGAGGCGGCAACATAAGCATTGCTGAAGATGATGCTACATTGATGTTTACCAATGCAGCCCTACTCTCCAATGTAGCTGACAACACCATATCTTTTGGTTACACATCCTACATTGCAAGCTCTCAGCTCATGTCTGCAGCTTTCTCAAAAGCCTTAGGGGAAAGAGGCACATTAGGCATTGGAGCTCAGGTGCTTAACTATGGCAGCATGGATGAAACCGACGATATGGGCAATGTGATTGGAGATTTCAAAGCTAATGACATAAACATTCAGGCTTCATACGGTTATCTTCTCAGCGACAGATGGAGCGGTGCAATAACCATGAAAGCCATAATGAGCAATTATGGTGAGTTTTCGAGCACTGCCATCGGTGCGGATATAGCCCTCAACTACTACGACGAGGAGAGAGGATTCTCTCTTTCTGCTGTGGGCAGAAATCTTGGCGGACAAATAGATGCTCTATACGAGACAAAGCAAAATTTGCCTTTTGACCTCGCATTTGGCTTAAGCAAGGATTTCGCAAATGCTCCTATCCGATTGTCTCTCACAACTGACGATCTCACCCATTGGGATGATGTGAAATTCATCCAGCACTTCATTATCGGAGCAGACATCTTCCCATCAAAAAACACATGGATTGCAGCTGGCTATAACTTCCGCAGAGCTGAGGAGATGAAGGTGGCAAACAAAAGCCATGGGGCGGGTTTAAGCATTGGTGCAGGACTCAATGTAAAGAAATTTAAGATAGGAGTGGCTTATGGCAAATATCATGTCGCAGCTTCATCCTTAATTATAAACGCATCAATTTCATTATGAAAAAGATAATAATTGCAATTGACGGTCATTCTTCGTGCGGCAAAAGCACAATGGCGAAGGACTTGGCAAAAGAAATTGGATATGTGTATGTTGACACGGGAGCAATGTACCGCGCTGTTACGCTTTACGCATTGAGAAACGGCTATATTTCTCACAATGATGGTGTTGCTTTGATAGACGAATCTGCTTTGCAAGCTGACATCAATGCAAGCAAGATTAGCATCTCTTTCAAATTCAATCCAGAAACTGGTCGTCCAGACACTTACCTCAATGGGGAAAAGGTGGAGACAGAGATTCGCCAGATGGAAGTATCAAGCAATGTCAGCCCTATTGCTGCTCTGCCATTTGTTCGTACCCTTCTCACTCAGCAACAGCAAGAGATGGGCAAGGAAAAAGGCATCGTGATGGATGGCAGAGATATTGGCACTGCTGTTTTCCCTAATGCTGAACTCAAGATTTTCGTCACTGCAAGCTCAAAGGTTCGCGCTCAGCGACGCTATGATGAGCTTATGGGTAAAGCAAAGACGCAGGAGGAAAAGGACGCCCTCAATTACGATGAAATTTTGAAGAATGTGGAAGAGAGAGATTACATCGACTCTCATCGTGAAACAGCTCCTTTGAAGCAGGCAGAAGATGCGGTTGTGCTCGACAATTCCAACATGACTATTGCAGAACAGAAGGAATGGTTATTGAAATTGACACAGGATCGGGTTTCTGCTTTGGCGTAACCACTGCTATAAGAAAAGCTGAGGAGGAACTGCAGCAGAGTGAATCGCTCTACTGTTTAGGTGACATTGTGCATAATGGCAGAGAATGTGAACGACTGAAGAATCTCGGTTTGCAAACAGTGGAACATAGCGATATGAATTCCTTGCACGACACTAAGATGTTGCTTCGTGCTCATGGAGAACCTCCACTCACATACAAAAAAGCTCAAGAACAAAACATTCAGCTAATTGATGCCACTTGTCCCGTTGTGCTCAACTTGCAGAAGCGTATCAAAGCTGACTATGATGCTGACCCTGAGCACAATAGGCAGATTGTCATCTATGGAAAGAACGGTCATGCAGAGGTTGTTGGCTTGATTGGCCAAACAGAAGGCAGAGCTATCGTAATTGAGAATCTTGAAGATGCGAAAAAGCTTGATTTCACTCGCAGCATTCAGCTTTATTCTCAGACAACCAAGCCTCTTGAAGGTTTCCGTGAAGTAGTGAACTACATAAAGCAAAACATGTTGGGCGATGCCCAGTTCAACTATTTCGACACCATCTGCCGTCAAGTCGCTAACCGCATTCCAAACATTCGCACTTTTGCATCGAAGCATGATGTAATCCTGTTTGTTTGCGGGAAAAAAAGCTCTAACGGCAAGGTGCTTTACAACGAATGCAAAGCCGTAAATCCTCTCACATACATGGTTGACGATCCTACGGAGATAAAGATGCACTGGTTTGAAGACAAAGATAGCATCGGTATTTGCGGTGCAACTAGCACTCCTAAATGGCTGATGGAAAATTGCAAGAGTTTCATTCTTGAGGAAAAAGAGAGAAAAGTGAAAAATGTGAATGAAGCGTGATGAGTGAAGAATATCATTGTATTGATTTATGAGCTTGAATTATAAAATAATAGAACTGCCAAAGATAACAGATCCAAGAGGCAACCTTACCGTGGCTGAGCAAATGAAGAATGTGCCATTTGACATCAAACGCGTGTATTGGACTTATGATGTGCCAGGAGGAGAAAGCAGAGGCGGACATGCACACAAGAATCTTTTCCAGCTTGTAGTGGCAATGAGTGGCAGTTTTACAGTTACTCTTGACAATGGCTACGAACGCACTACCGTGCTTCTCAATCACCCTTGGCAAGGACTTCTCATAGAGCCAGGCACATGGAGAACGCTCGAGGATTTCTCTTCTGGAGCCGTGTGCATGGTATTAGCAAGTGAATTGTATGATGAGGATGATTACATCTACGAATATGACGAATTCATCCGCTACATCAAGGAACTATAAGCATTCAGTATATGTTTGAGATAAAGCAATATACAGTAGAAAACGAGCAAGAATGGAATGCCTTTATTGACAAAAGCAAGAACGGCACTTTCATGCTGAAGCGAGGGTACATGGATTACCACAAAGCTCGCTTCGAAGATTGTTCGCTATTGTTTTATCTTAATGGAAAACTCTGGGCAGTATTGCCTGCCAATGTTGCAAATCATACGCTCTTCTCACATCAAGGTCTCACATACGGCGGACTCATAATGAGTGATAGATGCACTGCAGCAGATGTTCTCATCGCTTTCAAAGAGATGAATGAATGGCTACGAGAAAGAGACATTAACAAGGTGGTTTACAAAACAATACCTCACATCTATAGTACGCAGGCAAGTGAAGAGGATTTATATGCTTTGTTCCGTTGCAATGCAACACTTATCTCTCGAGGCATATCATCATGCATTGATTTGCAAAATCCTATAAAATGGCGGCAGAACAGGCGCACGGCGCTCAACAAAGCAATGCATGAAGGGCTAAAAGTAGAGAAAACAAAAGACATTCATGCTTTTTGGCAGATTCTTGAGCACAACCTTATGGAGAAACATGGAATAAAACCCGTGCATGCAGTTGAAGAAATGGAAATGCTGATGAGCAGGTGTCCTGACAACATCAATCTCTACCAAGCCATTGATAATCAAGGAATGGTGCTTGGCGGCATCCTTATGTATGACTGCGGAAAGGTGCTTCATTCCCAATACATCTCTGCAACAGAAAAGGGCAAAAAGAATGGAGCGATTGATGCTATAATGAATGAAATAATGCATCAAAATTCAAACACTATTGCTAATGAAGCAATGTATTTTGATTTCGGAATCTCCACAGAAAATGGCGGTCAATACTTGAACGAAAGTCTCATTTTTCAAAAAGAAGGTTTTGGCGGCAGAGGCATTTGCTATGACACTTATGAATATACCATATCTTAGTTTGAAGGAAATCACAGCACTCCATGCTGACGAAATACAACAAGTAGTTCGTACGGTTGTGGATAGCGGATGGTATCTGCAAGGGCAGTGGGTGGATAAGTTTGAAAAAGAATTTGCAAACTATACTAACCATTCCCACTGCATAGGAGTGGCTAACGGACTTGATGCATTGACTCTCACACTTAGAGCGTATAAAGAGATGGGAGTTCTCGCTGACAATGACGAAGTTATCGTTCCTGCGCACACCTTCATCGCTTCCGTCTTAGCAATCACAGAAAACAATCTTGTCCCTATTCTTGTTGAACCACGATTCGACACTCTTGCAATCGATGATGCAGAAATAGAGAAAGCTATCACTCCTCAAACAAAAGCCATCATGCTCGTTCATCTGTACGGACGATGCACTTACACAGATAAGATAGCAGAGATAGCACGAAAGCACAACCTCGTCATTATAGAAGATTGCGCCCAAGCTCATGGATGTAAAGGCATTGGCAAAGGAGATGTTTCTTGCTACAGTTTTTATCCTGGGAAGAATCTCGGAGCTCTTGGCGACGGAGGTGCTGTAACAACAAACAACAAAGCGCTTGCCGACGCCATTCATGCTATTGCAAACTATGGATTCTCAAAGCGTTACCATGCAGACAATACAGGAAGGAACTCACGGCTTGACGAAATTCAAGCAGCGGTGTTGAGTGTGAAGCTGAAGTATCTGAATGCAGACAATGCTCGTAGGCAGGAACTTGCTCGCTCATACTATAACAACATCACTAACCCACTCATCACATTACCTTCACTCATGGACAATGGTGACAATGTGTATCACATCTTCCCTATTTTCTCGGAGCATCGCGATGCACTTGCACAACATCTTGAGTCTAAAGGAATTGGCACAATCATTCACTACCCTATTCCTCCTCATAAGCAGAAATGCTATAATCAATGGAACCACTTACATTTACCAATCACAGAGAAGATTGCAAATGAAGAACTCAGTATCCCATTGAATCAGACAATGACTGACTCACAAGCACTATATATAGCAGAAGCAATTAACTCATTCAAAACAAACAAATAATGCAGAAGAAAACATTCAAATACATACTTATCCTATTATGCATTAGCATGTTAAGTTGTATGCAAAACAATACTGCCAACGCATCAAAAGGAACAGAAACAACAACTGACACCGTCACTTCAGAGCCAGCCAAAAAGAGTATGCCAGCGGAAATTACCATGGCATTCACTGGTGACATCATGATGGGCACAAACTTCCCAGACGCTTCCTATGTCACTCGCGACAGAGGCAAATCGCTTTTCAATGACTGCAAGGAGGTGATGAGTGCTGCAGACATTACGATTATCAATCTAGAAGGCACTTGCTATAATGGCACAGATGGAGAGCTTCGAGAAATGACAAGCCCAAGCTCATACTACATCTTTCGCATGCCTGGAGACCATGCCCAGAATCTTGCAGATGCAGGAGTTGATGTGGTAAACTTTGCAAATAACCATTCCTTTGATTTCGGAATGACTGGACGCAAAAACACAATACAGACAATGCGTAACGCTGGAGTCGAAGTTTCTGGCATTCGCGAACTTGCAGAAGGATGCATCCTTGAACGGAAAGGAATCAAGATTGGATATGTTAGCTTTGCCGCTTCATGCACCAAGGTGAACGACATGCTCAACAAAGAGGAAGTAGAGCGACTTGTGAAAAAATATCGTAAGGAAAGTGATTTGCTCATCGTTGGATTCCATGGCGGAGCAGAAGGCGTTACATACATGCATGTACCTATGAAAGAAGAGTTCTATGTGGGTGAAGACAGAGGTAATGTGCATGATTTTGCGCACACATGCATTGACTTAGGAGCTGATATTGTTGTTGGCCACGGGCCACATGTTCCTCGTGCAATGGAACTCTACAAAGGACACCTTATAGCTTACTCACTCGGCAACTTCTGCGCCCCATACAGAATGAGCCTTAAGGGCGCTTGCGGACATGCCCCACTTCTCTGCGTTTCCATCAATCCAGAGGACGGCACATTCAATAGCGGAAAGATTCACTCTTACCTTCAGCAGACAGGAGCAGGTCCTCATACAGATGCAGGAAATACTGCAGCCAAAGACATTCGTCAGATGACACTTGCAGACTTCCCAAATACTGGCATCAGCATCGCAGAAGATGGCACTGTTACTAAGAAATAAAAAAAAAACGATAACACTACAAAATCAATACTAAAACAACAAAAAAGACTTCAAGAAATCTTGAAGTCTTTTTTTGTTGGGCTACCCGGATTCGAACCAGGAAAGGCAGGACCAGAATCTGCAGTGTTACCATTACACCATAGCCCAATCTATTTCAGCATTTCGCGTAACAAGTACCCCTTGTTTCGAATTGCGATGCAAAGGTAGTGCTTTTTCACAAACCGACAAAGGGTTTCAATGTTTTTTTTTGCAAAAAGAGTGTTTTTTTCTTTTTAGGAGCTGAATGACGAGAAAAATATGTAATTTTGTAGAGAAATACAAGGACCATGTTCACCTTCTTGTGAGCTGTCCTCCCAAACACCAAACCTCATTCATCCACGAGACTGAATACATCGTGGTTTTCCGAGGCGGATTTTATAAAATCTCACAGCATTAAATGAAAACAAAGTTCCTCTTATTCCTACTATGTCTTTTCTCACTCAATGTGATGGGACAGGATACTATCCAACGAAAGAAAAAGCAAACAACAGCAGCTGGTCAAGATGTAACATTAACTAACAAGGCATCGGGCACACTGAACGGTCATGAATGGGTTGACCTTGGCTTATCTGTGAAGTGGGCGACATGCAACATAGGCGCGAGCAGTCCGAGTGACTATGGCGATTACTATGCCTGGGGCGAGACAAGCACCAAGTCAAGTTATGACGGGAGCAACTGCTTTGACTGCCTTGGCAACAGCTGGATAACCTACAAGATTGATGGCCAGACACGCATCACCCCATCAAGCGGTCACGACGCAGCTCGCGAAAACTGGGGCAGCACATGGCGTATGCCTACAGACGCTGAGAACGACGAGTTATGTACGAAATGCACATGGACCTGGACATCCATGAACGGCCACAATGGGTATACAGTGACAGGCCCTAACGGTAATAGCATATTCCTGCCTGCTGCTGGCTATCGCATCAGCATGAACTCCGCCAATGTTGGTTCTGGCGGCACCTACTGGTCGAGTACGCTTAGTTCGTCATACTCCAATTACGCCCGTGACCTGCTCTTCGGCAGCCGCAGCCACAATACGAACGACAGCTTCCGCAGATTCGGCCGAAGCATTCGTCCTGTCACAGAATGATTGTGCAAACGAAAGCCATAAAAAGCTTGCTTGATTATTGCAGAGTGCAGCCTATCAAAAGCAAAGCCAATAACGCACCGATAAACTTGATGGATTAATTTGAATTATTTGATTTATTAAAAATTAAATATGGATAAACTGATTTTCATAAGCAATGATGATGGATTCGACGCAAAGGGTATAAAGGCTCTTGCAGAGATGGTGAGAAAGTATGGAGATGTATTCGTTGTTGCCCCGACTGGAGGCAGAAGCGGAGCATCTATGAGCATTAGCAGTCAAACTCCTGTGAAGAATAAGCTGATAAAGCAAGAAGATGGCAGTGAAGAGCGAGGATCACTTACCGTTTGGTCATGCACAGGAACTCCTGATGACTGCACAAAGATGGCTTTTGAGGTGCTTCTTCCACGCACTCCCGACCTTGTGCTTGGAGGGATAAACCATGGCGACAATAGTGCAGTGAATGCTCACTATTCTGGCACCATGTCAATCGCTCTTGAGGGATGCATAAAGAATGTGCCAAGCATCGCATTTTCAAGCGGAAGGATGGAAGCAGATGCCGACTTCAGCTACATGACTCCATGGGTTGAGAAGATTATTGAGAACACCTTAGATAACGGTTTGCCTAAGGGGGTATGCCTAAATGTGAACATACCTAAAGATGAGGAACTTAAAGGTATAAGAATTTGCAAAATGGGCACTGGCGACTGGCGAGAAGAATGGACAGAAAGAGAACATCCACACGGAGGAAAATACTATTGGATTGCAGGATACTATCAGCCAGAGAACCCAGATGACAAAGATACTGATACTTGGGCTTTCCGTAATGGCTATGTGGCAGTCACTCCTATCCAGCTTGACCTTACAGCATACAGCGCAATGCAACAACTCAAATCCCTTGAGCAATGAAATACTACTTAATAGCAGGCGAAGCATCTGGCGATCTGCACGCATCAAACCTGATGAAAGCCTTGAAGCAAGAAGACAGAGAGGCGGAGTTCCGATTCTACGGAGGCGATAAAATGCAAGCCGTTGGCGGCACACTTGTCAAGCACTACCAAAAGCTTGCCTACATGGGATTCATTCCTGTGCTTCTGCATTTGCCAACCATACTTAAGAACATGAGCCGTTGCAAGACTGACATCAAGCAATGGCAACCTGATGTTGTGATTCTAATCGATTATCCCGGCTTTAATCTCGACATAGCCAAGTATGTGCACGCCCATAAGATTTGCCCTGTGTATTACTACATAAGTCCGAAGATTTGGGCATGGAAGGAATACAGAATCAAGAACATACGCCGCGATGTGGACGAACTGTTCTCTATCCTTCCTTTCGAAGTTGAATGGTTTGCCGAGCGCAACTACCCTATTCATTATGTAGGCAACCCTTGTGTAGATGCCGTTTCTTGCATCATCAAAGGGTCAGCCCCCTTGATGATACAAGAAAAGACCATTGCCATACTTGCTGGCTCGCGCAAGCAAGAGATAAAAGACAATCTTCGCATTATGTTAGAGGCAGCCTCAACATTCAAAGAATACAAGCTTGTGATTGCAGGAGCGCCAAACATCGACATTGAATACTACAACAAATATATTCCTAAAGGCATAGATGTTGAGATAAGATTTGGACAGACTTACAACATACTGCGTCAGTCGACTGCAGCATTAGTCACCTCAGGCACAGCCACTCTGGAAACTGCCATTCTGCGAGTGCCACAAGTTGTTTGCTACTACCTCACATGCGGAAAACTCTTCAATTGGATACGAAGCAAAGTGCTGAAAGTGAAGTACATCTCACTTGTCAACCTCGTTGCTGGCCGTGAAATTGTGCAAGAACTCGTTGCCGACCGCATGACAAAAGAAAACACCATCAAATACCTTCGCGACATTCTTCCTGGTTCTGAAGGCAGACAACAGATGTTGGCCGACTACGAAGATATGAATCGCATACTCGGTGGCCCTGGTGCATCTGCTCGAGCAGCACAGGAGATGACAAAGATATTAAAAGAACGATACTCTTGAGAGAGTCAATAAATCCTCAATCTCAAGCATCTATTTATTCTCCTCATCCCTAAGCACATACACTAGCGAACTGCCTCGGCCCATCGACATCATTCCCGACTCAGGCATACGACTGAACTTCCTAAGTTCTTTGCATGCATTGGTGTGACTTATTCCTGTGAGAGCAACATATCGAGGAATACGGATCATGCCATGATGCTCACGCATATATTCCAATGCCATCTGCAAGCGCTCTTCTTCTGTGGTGGTCACATTTCTTAATTTCCTCACCTTTCCCACCTTCTCTAGATGCACTTCTCGGCGCATGCTATTCAGCCACTTAGCATCAGTAAGGAAATTCACACCTTTGATGTACACGCCATTTGTGTCGTATCTGACGCCCTCCTCTTTCAATTCCTCTGCGCCATTCTTATTGCTAAGAGCAATGCTCGACACAAACAAGCCATCAACCTTCACACTATGTCCCAATGCCATATAAAACTGCAACTGCTGTCGAAACTCATCCAGCACACTCCTAAGCAAACCTTTGTCGAAGCTGCTATCCTTCGCCCACATATTCAAGAAAGTCTCAAAATCTATCTGGCGGTGATTCACGGCTTTAGCTATTACTTTTCTTTTGCCCGTCTTCTGCAAATCTGGCATCTCTTTTATTTCGTACTGCATATTCTATTTTTTATTACTATAGTAACACAAAACTATTGACAATCACACATTTTTTTTGTAACTTTGCATAAGAAATGAGACAGCAAAGCCTCATCTCTATCACGCTCCATGTCAGTTGCAAATTTACCACTTTTTTCTGCAACAGACAAGAAAAAATCACACAAATCAAAACTTTTGGCTAACGAACCAAAACTTATGTCCAACGAGGCAAAAGCTTTGTCGCACTAGGCAAAGCTTTTGCCTCGTTTCTTTTACGGGCATAAGCACATTGAAGCTACGAGCGCAAAGAGGAATACGACACGGGCATAAAGATGAAGACTACTCGAGCACAAGGATGAAAATGCCAAAAGGGCAACATTGTTCTATTGGCTAAGCATAATCACAAGCCATGCGAGTATAGTCATCTAACAAACAGTCTTATGCAATCCTGTTAGAAGTGGCAGAACAAGCTCGATTTTCTGACTTTTTCGGCATCCAACTAATCTATAGCTGATGTATTTCGCTGATTTTTTTTGATTATTAGAGCATTTTTCCATTGATTTTGTGTATCTTTGCAACGCAGTTATTGACTGCGACATACATAAGAAAGCGCATTTTCGCTTTATTCCAAACCGTGTGAACTTGGACACTTCACAAAAGAATATAGGAATAAAATGGGAGAGTGCTCTTCTTGGTTTGTATTCGTACCTATACGACATACAACCAAGTGGGGTGTCACTTCCTTATCCTATATTCGGGGAGTCCAAGCCCTACACGGTGGATAAGGCATGATGAGGCTCCACTTTTTTATTTATGCCAAATCCTTACACTAACCTGCATCGTAGAGCCGTAGATGCAATAACAATTGCATTATGTCAAAAGTATGTAAAGAGTGTGGTCATCAGATGGATGACAATGTACAGGAATGTCCAAATTGTGGTTGCCCGACAAATGATTTTTATGTGGCAAACAATATGAGTGTTAATGATTCAATAGAAGCAGAAGAAGTGCTTTTAGAATCTGCTGAGTCTATTTTGAAATGGGGTAAAGTTGTTGCCATTATTCTATCATCCTTTTTTGCATTATGTTTTCTTTTTTCATGTATAACTCAATTTAAGTATGGCATAGCTTGGATGGGCTTTGCTGCAATATGTATTGGAGTCTTTGTTACTATTGCATCTTATGCTTTTATCGTATTTTTTAGTAAAGCATGTTGGGCAGGAATACGAATAGGTGTAAACATGTCTAAATCTCTTAGAAGGTTAAACGAACATAAATAGAATAATATGGCACTTATTAATTGTCCTAAATGCGGTAAGTCTGTTAGTGAAAAAGCCGTAAGGTGTCCTCATTGTGGAGCTACTATGAGGAATATGAAAGTCTCGTCAAAAAGTGACATCAATATTAAAAAGTTACTTATTGGAGTTGTCGTATTCTTAGGTGGAATTATGTCTATAGTTCCATTGTTTTACGATATATATGGTGTGTTTTCTAATTGGTATTTCGACGATACCAATAACTACATGTTAGACACACCACCATTTTTCGGAATACCCACTATAGAGTCATATTTGGCGATTGCTGTTGGTGTAATTGGAGGAGTAACTTGTCTTACTTTATGCACCTTAGGAATAATCAGATTTAATAAAGGAATTAAAACGACTTGGCGATATTGGATATTGGCTGTCGTTTTTTCGGTAGTGTCTGCATTTGGCACTTTTGGTCTTTTTACTATTAGCGATAATGCGAAAATGAATGCGCTTCATGAAAAAATAGCATCGGCTAAAGGCACTTATGAATTTACCAATTCTGAAGGTGGTACAAGTGTTATTTTTTCTATGTGTGAAGATGGTTTAGTTAAAATCAAAGAACAAGAAGATTCTGAAGGCAAAGTAAGTTTAGGGTATGACTGCAGGCATAATTTTTTCGATATTTGTTTAAATTATCGTGGTTATACTTATTCTTTTACAGCCGATTTTGATATGACAAATATTATAGGAAAAGATCCTCTCTCCCCAATGCCACTTCATAAAATATCAGACGATGTTTTCATCTTTAATAATACCGATGCAGAAACAAGCGCAACATCACTAAGTCCATCTAATGAGAGAAAAAAGAATAAAGAAATTGAGAATTTTAATTCATTTGACCTATCTGCACTCATGCTTCATGGTAAAGTAAAGAGTGTTGAAGAATCACTTGGTGGAAATGCTTGTACTGTTTATAAGTTCACAGAATCTGGCGATTTAGAAAATATCAATCAAGACAACTATCGTGGAAAGTCTTGGCACAGGAACAAAGAACTTGTCATATCTTTTGAAAATACTGATGATGAATATGGTGGGTGGGCATATTCATATACTGTAGATGATAAAGGAAGGTTGGTTAAGTCTATGTACAGCAGTGGCGATTTTGCAGAAGAAGTAAACTACTCGAATTATAATTCCAATGGGTGGCCCACTCGCTCAAAGACCGTCGCTGAGTTTGGAGGAGATGTAACTAGTTGTTCTTTGAATTATTCCCAAATAGACGAGCATGGTAATTGGACACAACAGCATTCTGTAGATGACTCGGGTAATGAAAGCGATGTGTATAGAAGCATAGAATATTATAAGTGATAAATGCTTCAACAATTTATAAGGTGCAAGATCATGAAATCTTTTTGTTTAATGACTTTGCACCTTTATAACCTTGAATTATTGAAAATTATAAGACAACAGAATTGGCTAATCTGGCATTTAGTTGACAAAGGTGTTTATGTTTAGCACATCAAGTACAATTATTATCTGTCCACCAAGCAAAAAAAATCAAAAAACGCACTCCATTTATAAAAAAAACCGTACATTTGCAAACAGAAATGCTTTCTACAAAAAGCAAATTATACACTAAAATGCTTTTTACAGAAAGCAAATTATGTACTAAAATGCTTTTTGCAGAAAGCACAACAAAGATATGGATGCACTATTTGACAGGCAAGATGCAATGTTAAATGCTACTAGCATGGATATTGTACGCAGTTTCATGACACATGTAAACTGGAATGCACCTATGCTGTCCATTCGAGGACCAAGAGGTGTGGGCAAATCTACATTGCTACGACAATACGTCAAGATGAAATATGGAGTAGGAACAGAAATAGCTTTGTACTGTTCATTGGACTGGTCATACTTCACACAACACAGCATGCTTGAAGTTGCTGACAAATTTCATAAGCGAGGAGGCAAAGTGCTAATCCTTGACGAAGCACATAAGTACGAGGGCTGGAGCCGAGAAGTGAAAGAAATGGCAGAGGTATATCCTGACATGCAGATTATCATCAGTGGCAGTTCTCTGCTTAAAATTCTTGATGGTGATGCTGATTTGTCACGAAGATGCATGGGATATGACATGCCAGGACTTTCTTATCGAGAGTACTTGCAGTTTTACAAAGGAATAGAACTATCACATTACACGCTGGAAGAGATTCTGAGTTCTCCTCGCAGCATTGCAGCAAAAGTGAATGAGGCATGCCGCCCATTGCAACATTTTCATGACTATTTGAAGAATGGCTATTATCCTTTCTACTTGAAAAATCCAATAGACTATCATGCACTGATTGAACAAACCACAAACTATGTTATAGATGTGGAATTGCCACAGCTACGCAAGGTTGATCCGTCAAACTGTCGCAAACTCAAAGCACTTCTTTATGTTCTGGCTCAGCAAGTTCCTTTCGATGTGGACATAACAAAGATTGCTGCAGCTGTTGCCCTACAACGCAATACTGTGTTGGAATATCTCAACCACATGAAGGACGCAAAGCTCATCTCACTAATTTACAGTGACCTTTTATCGGTGAAGAAAATGCAGAAGCCAGATAAGATTTTTCTTGACAACCCAAACATGCTATACGCTCTTGCTACTACTCCCGTGCAGATTGGCACAGCAAGAGAATGCTTTGCTGTTAATCAGTTGAGTTACAACCACACTGTAGAGTATGCCAAGACACAAGGCGATATCAAAGTCGATGGTAAATGGACATTCGAGATTGGCGGTGAAAAAAAGTCTTTTGCGCAAATAGCCGACTTACCTGATTCGTTTGTCCTTGCTGACGATACAGAAATGCCACGCGGCAATAAGATTCCGCTTTGGATGCTGGGATTCTTATATTGAAAAAGAGCGTTGCACGCTCATGGGAATAAACTCTTAATCCTATTACACATAAAAAAAACATCCCCTCAAACTCAAATGATTGCGGGGATGTTTTTCTTTTTAAGACAATTCTATCTTAAGACAAAGCTTGCTCAACCCTATTTGTAAGGTCGATGTAGTCTTGTACGGAAAGCTGCTCTGGGCGCTTGGTGAAAATTTCGTCGGAAAGCATTGGATGGTCTTTGCCAAGAATCTGTTTCATTCCGTTGCGCATCATCTTTCTTCTCATGGTGAACACGGTCTTAACAATGCGGCGGAAGAGCTTTTCGTCACATCCAAGCGACTCCTTGCCATTGCGAGTGAGACGAATCACTGCGCTCTTCACCTTTGGAGGTGGATTGAATACATTCTCATGCACAGTGAATAGATACTCAACATCATACCACGCTTGAATCAGCACGCTGAGCACTCCGTATGTCTTGCTGCATGGAGCTGCCGCCATACGCTCTGCCACCTCTTTCTGAATCATGCCAGTGCAGCAAGGAATGATGTCCTTATGCTCCACCATCTTGAAGAAAATCTGTGAAGAAATATTGTATGGATAGTTACCAGTAAGCACAAATGGACGGCCATCAAACACCTTGGTGAGATCCATCTTGAGGAAGTCGGCCTCAATGATATTATCGCCCAATTCAGGGAAATGCTCCTGCAGATAAGGCACTGACTCGAAGTCTATCTCCACCACCTTAAACTCACGCTCTTTCTTCAGAATGTACTGAGTCAGCACACCCATGCCTGGGCCAACCTCCAGCACTGGAATGCCAGGACACGCATCCACGGTGTCTGCTATATCGCTAGCCACTTTGAGGTCTGTCAGAAAGTGCTGGCCTAAGAATTTCTTCGGTTTTACGCTGTTCACAAATAAAAAAATTATGAATTATGAATTATGTTATCGAAATTTATTTCGCTTTCTTGAAAGAATTATGAATTATTCGTAACTTTGCAAGGCTAAATAAAAAGGCAGCCAACTGCCAACAGAGATGAAAAACATCATTCTTGGCTGCAAAGATACAAAAATTTGTTGATGAAGAGCAAAGAAACAATCAAAAAGACGCTGAACATCGTTGTTCCATTCCTGCTTGGAGGCGCAATACTGTGGTGGATGTACCGCGATTTCGACTTCAAGAGCATGGAGCAGACTTTCGTGCATGACATGAACTGGGGGTGGATGCTCTTTTCCCTGATCTTTGGCGTCACAGCACAAATGTTTCGTGGCATACGATGGAAGCAGACGCTTGAGCCAATGGGTGAACGCCCATCCACAATGGATTGCATACATGCCGTCTTCATCTCTTATGCATCAAGCCTCATAATACCTCGCAGCGGTGAGCTTTCGCGATGTGGCATCCTGGCAAAATATGACGGTACAAGTTTCCCTAAAGCGCTTGGCACTGTGGTTACGGAGCGAATCATCGACTCTCTCCTCTTGCTTGCCATCACAGCCGTTGTTATCATCTCTCAATTAGCTATCTTCAACACATTCTTCGACCAGACAGGAGTTAGCATCGAAGATACATTGCGGGGATTCACAACTACTGGCTACCTCGTCACAGCCATCTGCCTTGCCATCACTATTGCTTTCCTATGGTATGCTTTGCACCGCTTCACTTTTATGACGAAGTTGCGCCAAGTTGTTGACAAAGTGAAAGAAGGCATCCTTTCTCTTAGAGGCGTGAAGAATAAATGGCTCTTTGCATTCTACACTATCGCCATTTGGCTTAGCTATTTCCTTCACTACTGGATTACTTTCCGCTGTTTCGGTTTCACCGAAGGACTCGGCTTCACTGCTGCTATCGTAAGTTTCATTGTTGGAAGCATTTCCGTCATCGTGCCTACACCTAATGGAGCTGGTCCTTGGCACTTTGCCGTCAAGACTATCCTTATCCTCTACGGACTTGCAGACACCGATGCAGTAACTTTCGTGCTCATTGTTCATACCGTGCAGACAGCACTCGTTCCTTTGCTCGGCATTTATTCTCTCATCTGTTTGGGAATCAGAGGGAAGAACCAAAATGCTTAGCTTTCGCAAGTCTGTTTATGACTTTATTTGTGTTCTATTTATTTGCAAACCAAGACACATGTAAAGAACAAACACATTCAATAGTTAATAAACAGCGAAACTTGAATAAATAATGTGATGAAAAGTTTTGTAAATAAAGAGAATTGATGTAAATTTGCAAAATAAAGATAAAAACAGAAAACACTGCAAGATATATGAATCCAATAGAAGAACTTGCTCCAAAGCTTGTGTGGAAGAATTTCTATGCACTTACTCAGATTCCTCGTCCTTCGGGACATGTGGAAAAAGTAGCAGAGTACCTCGTTGAGTTTGCTAAAGCACATGGAGCTGAAGCAAGAATTGATGAGGCTGGTAATGTGATTATGACAAAGGGGGCAACTCCTGGATATGAGAACCTTGAGACTGCTGTGCTTCAAGCGCACATGGACATGGTGCCTCAAAAGACAAAAGAGTCAACACACAACTTTGAGACAGATCCGTTGGATGTTTACATCGATGGCGAGTGGGTGACTGCGCGCAACACAACTCTTGGTGCTGATGATGGCATGGGTGTGGCTGCTGCAATGGCAGTTATTGAGGACGAAAGCGTTGTTCATGGTCCTATAGAAGTGCTCATCACAAAGGATGAGGAGACTGGCATGTATGGCGCTTTTGGATTGAAAGCAGGACAGCTGGAAGGAAAGTATCTGTTGAACCTCGACTCTGAAGAGGAAGGTGAAATCACTATCGGATGTGCTGGCGGAATGGATGTGGTGTGCAAGATGGAATATCAGGAACTGAATGTAGAGCCTACTGATATGGTGGCATACAAGATTGCTATCAAGGGATTGTTAGGCGGTCATTCGGGATTGGAGATCTGTAAAGGCAGAGCAAATGCTAACAAGCTGATGGCAAGAGTGTTGTTTGCTGCTGTGAACACTGGTATCGCATGGCTAAGTTCATGGCATGGAGGCAATATGCGCAACGCTATTCCTAGAGAGGGAGAGGCTGTAGTCATTGTGCCTAAGAAAGCCGAAAATGAGTTTTTAGCTCTCGTGGAAAAGAGCAAGTCTATTTTCTCTGCAGAATATGCTGATATAGAGAAGGATGGCATTAACATGACAGTGGCTCCTTGTGAAATGCCAGAGAAAGCAATTCCACAGGAGATTCAAGAAAATCTCATCAATGCAGTAATGGCTGCTCATGACGGTGTGTTGAGATACACTCCTTCTATGCCAGATCTTGTAGAGACTTCAAGCAATCTTGCTATTGTGAGCATAGATGGCGGAAAGGCAGAAATTGACATTTTGGCTCGTTCATCACAAGACAGCATGAAGTTGTTCCTCTGCAACGGATTAGTAGCTTGCTTCTCTATGGCAGGCATGCAGGTTAGCCTTGAAGGTGGTTACAGCGGATGGCAACCTAATCCAAAGAGTGCGCTTGTTGCATCAATGTCAGACACTTACGAGAAGATGTATGGAAAGAAGCCTATTGTAAGCGCTTGCCATGCAGGACTTGAATGCGGCATCATCGGCGTGAATTATCCAGACATGGACATGGCTAGCTTCGGCCCTACCCTTGTCAGTCCTCACACTCCAAGCGAGGCTTGCAACATACCAAGCGTAGAGAAATTCTACAACTTCTTGCTTGAGATTTTGAAGAATATTCCCAAGAAGGCATAGTTCTGCGACATAAGAAAAACTATAAAAATAAATTGTAACGAACACAGATAACCATAGTTTTATTCATGGCACTAAATAAAAACAAAGACTTGAAGCTTTATTACAGCATCAGCGAGGTGGCAGAAATGTTTAATGTAAACGAAACCTTGCTTCGATACTGGGAAAAGGAGTTTCCTAACATAAAGCCAAACAAAATTGGCAGAGGTATTCGCCAATACACTAAGGATGACATTGAGCAAGTAAGGCTTGTGTATCACCTTGTGAAGGAACGCGGAATGACGCTTCAAGGAGCTCGCGAAGCAATCAGGCACAATAAGAATGGTGAAACTAACCGCCAGATAGAGGTGATTGAACGACTAAAGGGCATTAAAGCAGAATTGCAAGCTATCAGCCAGAATCTCAATGGCTTGGTATAAAAAGAATAAGATAAATGAATGGGAGTGATGCCCCCTTATGAACTTCACGAATAATAAGAGAAAGAGAGTAAAAAAATGACGCTGCCCACGGAATGTGAGCAGCGTCATTTATTTATTTCATAAAACCGATTTTACAATCTAGCAGCTTCTTTTACATCTGGAATGTTGCGCAAACTTGTGATTATTTCGTTTACTTCGGCTGTGTCGTGAACAAACATCTGAATGTGGCTTTCGAAAATGCCATCATTACATTCTATTTCGAGTTTACGAATATTTATTCCATGCAACTTTGATATCACCTGAGTTATCTCATGAAGAAGACCAAGCTTATCTAAGCCTTTGATATGCAAAGACACAGGGAAGAGAAGCAAACGGTTCATGCGCCAGTTTGCTGCCAAGACGCGATTGCCATGATTCGCTTTCAAACGCTCTGCTGTCGGACACTGCAACTTATGAATAACTATGCCACCACCGTTGTCAATGTACCCCATGACAGAATCGCCAGGAATCGGTTTGCAACAATCGCAAAGAGCATACTTGCCTTGTACATTCTCCTCTGTAAGTGCAAGTATTTGCTTACGATCTATCTGACTGATATCAACCTTCTCTTTCTCTGTTTTCCTGACAGATGTATTGCGCTTTCCGAATGAGAACAAGCGCTTCCATCCTAAGAATTGCTCAGGCTTTTCTTTGAGCTTGTCGGCAAAGCTCTCATTGAGTTCAATCTTTCCATCAGCTATAGAAACAAAGAGAGCATCATGCTTTGGCACATCAGCAATCTTACATATTTTATCGAGAAGCAGAGTATCCTTAACTATATCATTTCCAGCAAGGAAAGCATCGAGCATAGCTTCGCCGCGCTTGCGAGCTTCACGCTCTTCTTTTCGAAGAATGGAGAGTATTTTTGTGGTTGCCTTTGCCGTTGTTGCAATGTTCAGCCAAGCTCTTGTTGGATGTGCTGATTTAGAAGTGAGAATCTCAACCTGGTCACCACTATTGAGCTTATGACTGATTGGCACAAGCTTGTGGTTAACTTTAGCTCCAATGCAATGACTGCCAACGAATGTGTGGATACTGAAAGCAAAATCAAGGGCCGTGCATCCTGCAGGCATTGTACGAATCTCACCTTTTGGAGTAAAGACGAAAATCTCAGAAGCAAAGAGGTTGAGCTTGATAGTGTCAAGGAAATCCATTGCATCTGGCTGCGGATCGTCAAGTATCTCCTTGATTGTAGTAAGCCACTTGTCAAGCTCGAGCTCAGACGCATTCTCTGTCTTATCTCCTTCTTTGTATTTCCAGTGTGCTGCAAATCCTTTCTCTGCAATCTCATCCATTCGGCGAGAACGAATCTGGGCTTCAATCCACTCACCTTTGTTAGACATAAGAGTGACATGCAACGCCTGGTATCCATTTGCTTTCGGACGACTTACCCAATCACGCAGACGATCTGGGTGAGAAGTGTATATCTTACAGAGTTTCACATAGATATCAAAACAATCATTTAACTCTGTTTGCAAACTATGAGGATCGAAGATGATACGCACCGCAAGAATATCGTATATCTCTTCAAAAGGGATATGCTTGTTCTGCATCTTTCTCCAAATGGAATACGGAGATTTGATGCGCTGCTTAATCTCGTAGTTAAGGCCAAGATTGTCAAGTTGTGCTCGAATTGGAGCTGTAAACTCATCAAATACAGTATCACGCTCTGCCTTTGTTGCTTCAAGCTTTTTCTCGATTGCTGAATATTCCTCTGGATGTTCATACTTAAAGCTGAGATCTTCAAGCTCAGTCTTTATCGTATTGAGCCCCAATCGGTTGGCAAGAGGTGCATAAATATAAAGAGTTTCTCCTGCTATCTTATACTGCTTATTGATAGCTTGACTGCCAAGGGTGCGCATATTGTGCAAACGGTCAGCTATCTTTATGAGAATGACACGAATATCATCGCTCATAGTGAGAAGAAGTTTCTTGAAGTTTTCTGCTTGTTCGGATGCATGTTCTCCAAAAATTCCGCCAGATATCTTTGTGAGTCCATCGACAATCTGAGCTATCTTTGGCCCAAACATGTTCTCTATGTCCTCAACGGTGTAATCTGTGTCTTCAACAACATCATGAAGCAAAGCAGAACAAATGGATGTGGAGCCAAGGCCTATTTCCGAGCAGACAATCTGAGCCACAGCTATTGGGTGCATAATGTACGGCTCACCAGAGAGACGACGCACACCTTTATGTGCATGCTTTGCAAAATTGAATGCCTTTGTTATGACATCAACTTTCTTGCGATGCTTGGTAGAGAGATATGAATCGATGAGCTGCTGAAACGCATCATTCACCAACTGCTCTTCTAATTCGTCTTTGTTAAGTGCATCTTCCATATATACACCCTCTTTTATAGTGATTACTTCACACGAATCTTCTGATTTGTTCTAATCATGTCACCCTTTATGCCATTGAGCTTGCGCAAGTTGGACACTGTTGTACCATTACGCTTTGCAATTGCAGACAGAGTGTCGCCATTCTTTACCGTTACACTTCTTGATGCATTGGTGTGACGGTTGCGTGTATTCTTCTTATTGCGTGAATTTGTCACACGAGTATTTGTTGCTCTGGAATTTGTGCGAGTTGCTGTAGTACGAGAACTATAGTTTGACGCATACGAAACAGGCTCATTAACAACAATATCAGAAGATGAAGATACTGCATCACCACCCTCGGAGCGGACTGTTGTGACAGCAATATTGCGTGGATTTAACTTGTAAATGCTATCCTCGTACATAAGGAAACTCTCAATAGCGCTGGCTGGCAAACGGAGTGTGTAATTTGCCGGAATAATATCTCTGCGATACTGAGGATTGATAGCACGAAGCTCATCCATTGTGATGTTGCATTTAGACGAAATCTGAGCAAAGCTTACTTCTTTCTGAACGATAATTGTATCTGATTCCATAGGAAGGGAGGCTTCACGAGGAGTAATGCCATGCTCGCAGTAATAATTCATGATGTAAGTAGCAGCAATGAATGCAGGAACATAGCCACGAGTCTCATGTGGAAGACGGTTGTAAATTGTCCAGAAGTCGGCACCATCTTGATTGCCTGAACGAATCAGCGCTTTCTGCACATTGCCTGGTCCACAGTTGTAAGCTGCAATCGCAAGACTCCAGTCGCCAAATGTGTTATACAAATCGCTAAGGAAGCGAGCTGCTGCTTCACTTGACTTTATTGGGTCGCGACGCTCATCAACTAATGTATTGACTTCCAAGCCATACTGTTTTCCTGCAGAAGGCATAAACTGCCAAAGGCCCGCAGCTCCAACAGGAGAAGTGGCTGATGGTCTAAGAGCAGACTCAATTACTGGAAGATACTTGAGTTCTTGAGGTATATTATAGCGCTCAAGAGCCTCTTCAAATATTGGATTATAGAAATTCAATGCTCCAAGCATAACTGACACAGAGCCCTTCATCTTGTTGCTATATTTATCAATATATGAACGAGTTATATCATTCAAAGGCAAGTCAATTGTTGTTGGGATTCGAGACAAACGACTAATGAGAATAGAGTCGTTGTATGATACTGTGCGAGCAATGCCTGAACCTTCTGAAAGATTTGTCTTGTTTGTATAGTCTTTCATAAGTTCATCTTCACTGACGAAAATTCCTTCTGGCATATCTACTGCTTCTGTTCGAATTGTATCATCTTGAGTATATACAATCTGAGCATTAGCATTTCCAGCAATCATTGCTGTAAGAATCGGTATTAATAATCTTTTATTCATGAAATATTTATGTATTACACATTAATATATATGTTTATTATCTCTCTTTGGTATCTTTTTGTTTTTTCTGTACTTAGAAATTAAAGCTACACTGCAATCCGTACGAGTTGGAATTCATGCCACTTGCACGCATAGCAGAATAACGATCATGGATGACTGTAGGCTGTACTTTCATTGATAAGTCATGACTAATATCAAAACTTGACAACTCAGCATCCACATAAGCATCAATAATTGACAATGCATACACACCAATCATACAAAACATACTCAAATCTCTATAACGACGATAGTAGTTCTTCTTTCGCTTGAAAAGTTCCTGAAGTCTTGAGAGATTGGAATTGATATTATAATTCTTTGGTATGAAGTTCTCGTAACTCTTTGTGTTTTCGTCACTATCCATTATATCTATGTACGCCTGAGAATAATCTCGATACATAGTGTTGTTCCAGTTCATAGCATACACACATCCAAGGAATCCTCCATAGACTAATGGCAATTTCCAATACTTCCTATTATAAATCTGTCCTCCTCCTGGAAAAACAATAGCTAACCAAAATGCTTTCTTAGAATCTGGTACAAACTTTCCTTTAGAAGGAATAGAAAGTGCTTTTGCAATAGAGTCCGCTGATAAAGATAGACTTACGACAGAATCGTTAGCAACTCGGCCAATAGCAGTGCGGTATGCATTATCATTATTGACAGAATCAATAGTTTCGTCTGCAATTGCACGCATTCTATCCATCGTAGTATCTGAATAATGAACAAGAGAGTCATTCCGAACAGAAACTATCTTTCCCTCGCGGCGTAAACGAGCTTTCGGTCCTGCATTGCTTTCCACCTCCTGAGCATTTGAGGTTACGAAACACAAACAGAACATCAAGAATGATAATACTAACTGATATGTTGTATTTAAGCGTTTCAATTCTTCACTATTTTTCTAAAAGCGCAACAATTCTACGCAACTCATCAGCATCCTTGAATGAGAATGTGACTTTGCCATTACCTTTTGCAGAACAAGATATCTTAACATCGGAACCTAATCTCTCAGCAAATCTGCCACGCAACTGTTCAAACTCTGCAGACAATTGCTTTGTGATATTCTTAGGTTTGACTGCATTATCCACATCTGCACCGTTATTGATATTTTTAACGATTTCTTCAACTTGACGAACAGAATAGCCTTTATTCTGTATATCCTTGAACAATTTAACTTGATTCTTTGGGTCATCAAGCGCAAGCAAAGCTCTTGCATGCCCCGTATCTATTTGGTGGTTTTGAATAGCAACCTGAACAGGAGCAGGCAACTTAAGCAATCTCAAATAGTTGGCTACTGTTGCACGCTTCTTACCCACCCTCTCACTAAGTTTTTCTTGAGTTAGATTATATTCATCAATAAGATGTTGATATGCCAAAGCAATTTCTATTGAATTGAGATCCTGGCGCTGAATATTCTCTATAAGCGCCATCTCCATCACATTTTCATCATCTGCTGTACGAATATATGCAGGAACAGATGTCAAACCAGCGCGCTGAGATGCCCTCCAACGACGCTCTCCTGCAATAATCTGATAATGGCCATTATCCATCTCTCGAAGAGTAATAGGCTGAATAATACCAATTTCTGCTATAGAATCAGCTAATTCTTGTAATGCTTCTTCATCAAACTCACGACGAGGCTGGTTTGGATTACGCTCAATGAGAGATAATTCTATCTCATTAATAGTTGAAGAACCTTCCGTGCGTACTTCCTCTGTTGATATTAAGGCATCTAATCCTCTTCCTAAAGCAGGACCAAACTTTTTTCTAACTGCCATATATGTGGTTGTTAATTAAATACTGAAGTTTTATTCTTATTTGTCTTCGTTATCTCTTGAAAGGATCTCTTTTGCTAAAGATATGTAATTTTTTGCCCCATTTGATGTTGCATCGTATAAGATACAAGGAATACCATGACTTGGAGCTTCAGAAAGCTTTACATTTCTTTGGATTACTGTCTTAAATACTAATTCCTGGAAGTGGCGTTTCACTTCTTCATATATTTGATTTGCTAATCTTAATCGCGAATCAAACATAGTAAGCAAAAATCCCTCAATCTCAAGACTTGTGTTTAACTTTGACTTTATTATCTTGATTGTATTAAGCAATTTACTAATACCTTCTAATGCAAAATATTCACATTGAACTGGTATTATCACTGAATCAGCAGCAGTAAGCGAATTAACCGTTATCACACCTAATGAAGGAGAACAGTCAATCATTATAAAATCATATTCAGAACGAAGAGGATCAAGAGTTCTTTTTAAAACAGTCTCTCTTTTCTCCACATTTAACATTTCTATCTCTGCACCTACCAAATCTATGTGGCTTGGAATTATATCTAGCCCATCAATATCTGTTGTATAGACCGCCTCATGTGGATCAATGGAATTTACTATACAATCATATATTGATGTTTCAACTTGCTGTATATCTACACCTAGTCCTGATGAAGCATTCGCTTGCGGATCCGCATCTACAACAAGCACTTTTTTCTCAAGTGCGGCAAGACTAGCTGCCAAATTAATTGCTGTTGTGGTTTTACCCACTCCACCCTTCTGATTTGCTAACGCTATAATTTTTCCCATATACAATTTCTTTTTGGACTTTCATTCAATTCTAGTGCAAAGATAAGCATTTTATGTGGAACATTAAAAATATTATCG
>JAGHVC010000158.1 GCA_018064505.1 Candidatus Minthosoma caballi
CAGCAGGACTTCTCTTTGCATGCTGGACAAGTATTTACAGTGACATTGCCTTCGATGAAGAAAAGGCAGCTCGTGAAAAAGCCGTTATCGCTCGCCTCATGCAGATTCGTGATGCTGAGGAGCAGTACAAGATGACTTTTGTGAGTACTGTGGTACAATCGACTCAATCATCGATTTCGTAAAGAACGGTAAGACAGTTGACAAAATCATCAAGGAAGGTGAGCTTACTGACGATCAGCTTGAGTCAGGCATGACAGAGAAAGAGGCAGTCAAGAGAGGTCTCATCAAGCGTGATACTATCTGGATCACAGCAGCAGAGAAGCTTGGTATCTCTAATCCAGACTCTCTCAAGTACCTCCCTGTAGGTCGCCCAGCTGATGGTTCATTCACTGTTTACAAGTCAACATTCGACCCAAGTGTTAGCGACACAGTATATCAGGGTGTAATTGAGCTTCGCAAGAAGGCTCAGTTCAACTTGAAGTCAAATGAGTTCGATATGCTCGTTGAGTTCCGCGCTCGTCTCGAGGACTACATGGATGGCGTAAGCGAGAAGAAGATCAAGGGCATGAAGACAAACCTCAAGAAACTCCACAAGAACCGTGCTGAGCTTATGCTCGACAACGAGGATGACACAGAAGGCGAATGGTATGGTCTTCGCATCGGTGACCTTGCTGACCCAAGCAATAAGATGGCAGGTAACTGGGAGTAAACTAAAAGATGACAGAAACAACAGTTAACAATAAAAGTTTGTCCATTCGGGTTTGCTCGAATGGACTTTCTTTTTGTGTATATGCACCCGGAGTAGAGGAGCCTTTCGAGTATAAGGAGTGGGATGTTAATCACACCATCTCTCTTGCTGCTAACTTGAAAGAAGCTTTGAATACGGAGCCCTTGCTGAAGCAGGAGTATCAGCGTGTGAATGTGTTAGTCACTACGCCAAACTTCACCACTGTGCCTGTGGCGGCTTTCCAAAAGGAAGACATTGAGTCTGTGTACAAATTCATGTTTCCGAAGGATAAGCCTTGCCGCGTAAGCTATAATGTGCTTCGTCGTTCAGGCATTGCTATCGTGTTTGGCCTTGATAAGAACATCTATCAGCTTATACTTGATGATTTTCCTCGTGCTCGATTCTATGCCTCAGCCAGCACGCTCATTGAATTCTTCAGTGAACGAAGCTTGTTTGGCCCAGGCAAGAAGATGTTTGTGTACATTCACGAGAAAGAAATCACGCTCTATGCTTTCTCTCAGGGCAGAATGCTTTATGTGAATAACTTCAGCGCATCAAGTGTGTACGATATTCAGTACTTCACTCTCAATGTATGGAAGGAACTAGGATTCTCTCAGGTTGAGGATTCTCTCCACATTGTTGGTGACAAGGAAACTCGTTGCAATGAATTAGCAGAGAAAATAGTTTATTTCCTTCAGAATGTATCGGTAATTGACCGAAGCGATGACTTCAAGGATAAGCTCACAGCAGGCAATACTGCGATTCCTTATGATTTGCAGACCCTTCTTGTGTGTGGATTTTAGTAATGTGTAAGAAATAACCTTAATGAGAATAATAAGAGGTAAATATAAGGGAAGACACATTCCTACTCCTACTAACTTTAAGGCGAGGCCAACAACAGACTTCGCCAAAGAGGGATTGTTCAATATTCTTGAGAATGTGTATGTTGACTTTGATGAAGAGCCGACAGCACTTGACCTTTTCGCAGGAACAGGAAGCATAGGCCTCGAGTTCGCCAGCAGAGGCTGTCGCAAGGTTGTTAGCATAGAGAAAGACTTCAAGCATTGGCAGTTTCTTGCTCGTGTGTGCAAAGAGCTTGGCGCAAGTGAATGGCTTCCGCTAAAGGGAGATGTGTTCAAGTATGCTGCCTCTTGCAAGGAGAAATACGATATTGTCTTTGCTGATCCTCCGTATGCTTTAGAGAACTTGAAAGACATACCAGAAGCGGCTTTGCCTCTGCTTGCTGAAGGAGGATTATTTATCCTTGAGCATGGCAAGGATTATAGCTTTGAAGAGCATCCCCGCTTCATAGAACATCGCACATACGGAAGCGTGAACTTCTCTTTCTTTAGATAGTATAGCCTATCTGCAAGTCAAGTGGAAACACCCCTGCTTGCGTTCATACTTCACATAGCACTTCCCTTGCTCTCGTAAGTCATAAAGCACTTCGGCAAGAATCATCTTCATTGGCTCGTTCCAGCGAGTCAATTTTGTTTTTGGGTCGTATGAGCCAATCGGAGCGAATTTGTTATAGGCAATATCAACAGTAGTGCCGTAGCAATGGCAAGAGTTGGTAGTGGCATTCTTGTTTCCTTTTTGAAGCCTGTTCACATCGTCTGTGGTGCGCAACACGCTTGTCACTATAGGCAAGTGTACAGGCATGCCTTTCACGCGACACGAATCAATAAAGTTCAAGCTTATAGTGTTTAGCAGATGCTGTGCTTTAGGAACAAGGTATGGCATGGAATGAGTAAGATTATCCACCATGTAGAAAGGGGAGTTGTGCACATTCACAAGCTTGTGTTTCTGTGCAAGCTTTTCGGCTTGAGCTCTGCTTTTCACAGGCTTAATTCCGTTGCGCTGAGCTGCTGCAAGCTGAACATCCTGAATGTCAGGAAAGCAGTCGTTGTAGCTCCACACCCTGCTGACGCAATGCTTGTTACTGTCCACATCAATAGAGCCAGAGTTCCCATTCTCTAATGAGTCAGAATCCGCAAGTGTTGAATCTTGCAAAGAAACTGTATCCCATTCTTTGCTATTATTATCAGATTCGTCATTAGAGTCAACGCTGTCCTCCATGTCATAGTCCCCATCTTCATCATAGTCGATAGCTTCTTCCTGCGAATCATTGTTCTCGTTTTTGGCTAACAAGCCAGCCATGGAAGCAGATGCATTGCTGAAGTTTTTAAGAGGAATATCTATGGAGAATACATGCCTTATAGCACCAAAGACCCCCATCACTATGAAGAAAGTGATGAGGAATCTTGGCTGACTATAGCGACTTTTCTTTTTATTAGTACTATTAGAAGGCATAATTAATTAAGTAACACGCCACGAAGTCTTATAAATTCTTCTTTTATAAGTCACTAAGCGCGACCACTGTTTTCAATAAGTGCAGAGAGTCTTGAGTTGAACTTATCTTCTATGAGGAGCTGCTCAACAGAAAGGTGCATGCGGTAGCGCCAATAGTGACGAGGGTTAGCAGGGATGTTGATTCTTTCTGCAGAGGCATCAGCAAGGCGAAGTCTTTCATCCATTGAGAGAAGGTCTTGCAATGAAAGGAGACAAAGCACAGATGGAGAGAAGAGGTGGTCTGCCACAATATCCTCGCATAGCCATCCTGGTGCAGGGTGTGGAGCTGGTCCATCCTTGTAGATGGCATTATTGTAGAAGTTCTGAGCTCTTTCTGTATCTTCATCCCACCATAGGCGAAGCGGAGACATGTCGTGTGTAGAGATAGTTGCAACCGAACGATAAGGATTCTCCCAGAGACGCCCGAATTGAAGTGCTGGCGACTTTGGCATTGACTGAATCTCAAGAGAGAGCACCTTGAGGTTGTTCATCACCCATGCCACGCAATCAGGCACCATGCCGAGGTCTTCTGCACAAACCAGCATTCGAGTGCACTGAGTCAGCACAGGAAGCTTCTTCATTGCCTCAGTGTACCAGAAGTCGTTGTGGCGATGATAGAAGTATTCGTTATACAGACGGTTGAAGGCTTCCTTCTCATGCTGAGGCAAAGCTTCGTAGATGAAGTCCATCTGAGCAGAGATGCGAGGGTGGTAAAGCTCTGGAAACTTTTTGTCTGGAACAAAGAGCACGCAGCTTGCAAGTGAATATAATCCATCGCGAAGAGAAATGCTATCCTCGTCTTCCTTGCCCTTGAATGCAGCCTCTATCAGTCGTTGTGATGCGTATTCGTCTTTTAGGTCATAGCGGCCATCAGTGCGAGGAACAAGATAGAGAGTCTTAACCAAATCAGCACGATAGCCAAACACTCTCTCCAAAGTGCTGTCTGTGATGTATGGGCGAGTCATCAGCTCTGCCTTGAAACGAAGGCCATAGCTTTCAATCTCATTCACGCTCATAGGCAGAGAAGGGGAGAACTGTCCAAGCAAGCCGTGTACCGAATGAACAGGGATTTCCCAAATGCGGAAGAATCCAAGCACATGGTCAATGCGGTAAGCGTCAAAATACTCAGCCATCTTCTTGAAGCGGCGCACCCACCACTGATATCCATCCTTAGCCATAGCCTCCCAGTTATATGTAGGGAAGCCCCAGTTCTGGCCATTCACAGAGAAGTCATCAGGTGGTGCTCCTGCTTGTCCGTCCAGGTTGAAGAGATGTGGCTGTGACCATGCCTCAACACTCTGGCGGCTTATGCCAATAGGAATATCACCCTTGATAATGATGCCGTTTTCTCTTGCAGTGTTTCTTACATCAAGCAGCTGAAGATGAAGCTGATATTGAATGTAGTAATAGAGTGCAACCTTGTCATAATCCTTAGCACCTACATCAGTAAGCTTCTCTATTTCGCGCTTATTGTATTTGCTGTGCTTAGGCCATTTGCTGAAGTCAGCAGAGTGGTTCTCGTCCCTCAGATAGCTGAAAGCAGCGTATGGGATGAGCCAGTCTTCGTTATCCTTGAAGAAAGCCTTGAACTCCTCAGACTCGAGCACCTCTTTGCCGTCTTGAATATAAGAAAGACGAAGATACTCCATCTTGAGAGCAATAACCTTTTCGTAGTCTATTTGAGTGAGCGCATTCAGCTGTTGCTGCTTCATCAGGAATTCCTCCATCTTGAGCTTATGCTTCAGTCGAGGCAGAGCATTGATGTCGCAATAGAGAGGGTTGAATGCGTATATTGAGATAGAGTTGTAAGGATAGCTGTCTTGCCATGTGCCATTCATCATTGTGTCGTTGATAGGCAGAATCTGTATTGCATGCAGCTTAGTCTTCACAGCCCATTTGATAAGCATCTTCAAGTCGCCGAAGTCACCAACGCCGTAGCTGTTTGAAGTGCGGATGCTGAATACAGGAATCACAACACCTGCAGCCTTCCAATTAGCATAGCTCAACATAGGCTGGCGATCAGTCTTTACCCACATCTGCTTTGGCATGAGCTTAGGAGAGCGGAGATGTCTGTTCATTCCTTCCTCCCAGCGTATAATCTGATTGTCCTTGTCAACAATCACATATTTGTATTCAGCTGCGTCATACAGCAGTTCAGAGTCAACATTTATGGCCCACTCCTGCAAGCCAATCATATCCATTCGCTTAGGCGTTTTCCATTCCCCAAGCTGTAATGTGCTGCCGCATATAGCCAGATACTCGCCCTTTCTGAGTCTTGGCTCCACTACACGAATCTGAAGAGTAGAGTTGTAAAGAGTGCTAAAAGCTGCAGTGCTGTCGTCAGAAGCACCTACGCATTCTGTATATGCAGATGAGAATAGAGGCAAATCTTCAGGGATAGGTCTCCAGAGGTCGCTGAGCACATAGTTGCTAGTCACTCCGTCGAACATCACTCTGTGAGGAGCCACTTCCCACTCAGTCCACACAAGCTCACCATCTTTATACATTGCATATTTGTACTCTATGCCTTCCACTCCAGAGGTTTGGAAAGTGATCTCGCCTTCCCAGATACGGCCGTCATAAGTCTCCAGAAGACACTCCTTCATTGGCTTTTTCTGTCCGTCCTTAGTCAGTTTCAGGAGTTGCACTCTGATGTCCTCGCCCCACTTGGTGATATACTCTATGTTGAATCTTACCTTCATCTGTTATTGCTATATTTTTTAATAGAGAATTTTAATATCAGGTTATTATGGCACAAAGATAATGATTTCTAATGTTTTTATCGTGTTTTTAGAACTTTTAATTATTCAAATGATACAAGAAAGATAAATAAGATGTATTTTTGCACCGTCATGCTCGCTTTTATGCAAGCATTCTTGGGATCAAATAATAATTATTGATGGATACTATTTGTCCATAAACAATTTTAAGGTATGTTACACAAGTTTTATTTAACGATTATGTTGATGTTTTCTTTGGGATTATTCGGGCTGAAAGCTCAGACTTATGAGTCTATGTGGAAAGCAGTGGAAAAAGCCTCAGATGAAGGTAAGCCTCGCAGTGCTATCGAAGTGTTGGAGAAGATTTCTTCTAAAGCTAAAAAAGAGGGCGATTTCCTTAACGAGATTATGTCCGACTTCTCGTTGCTTGAAGCAAACTCAAGCATAGACAGTGAATACTTCCTTGGTGGCTGGAGAGCTCTTGAAGAGAAATATCAGAAAGTGAAAGATCCTGCTGACAAGGCTGTGCTGCATGCTTTGCTTGGCTCGGCATGTGATGAGATGCGCTATGCCAGATACTATCGCTATGATGGTGAGTCGAAGGAGAATTTCCAACTAATGAAAGAAGAGCATTTCTCTCATATCTTTGATGATGTGGAGGTGTTGCTTGATACCGATTCCAAGAAGTATAAACCTCTGATTAAGATACAGAAAGATGGCTCTGTCTATAATCATACTTTACTTGCTGTTCTCGTTGGATTTGCTGACGAAAACTCTGTTTATGGTTATAGTAAGAAACAAGACATTCATAAGCAGGCAGCAGAACTTTATGCCTCAAAAGGAAACAAAGAAGCAGAGATTCTGATGCTTCTTCCTTTGCTCGATTCTGAGACAGAACTCTACGACATGCTTATGAAGAGTCGTGACCTCAGCGTGGGCATGGATGTGGCTTATAAATACTACAATGAGATGAGTTATACGGTCAAGACTCCTCGCGAATGGACAAAGGAGGGATGGGAGTCAGACGACCGCAAGCTAAAGTTCTCTCGTTGGGCTCGCGCCAATGTGAAGATGTCTGATGCGTGGAACAACATCGAGAATCGTATCAAAGATCTCATGAAGGAACGCGTCACAGTCACATGTGATGATGAAGTTATTTTTGCAAATCAAGACATCAACCTCAGCGTCTCATACTACAACACCAAGTCAGTGCATTTCAAAGTGCGTAAGTACAATGGACTCAGGAAAGAAAAAGGCTCCTCAGTTCTTAGCACCGATGGGGATGTTGTAGGGGAGTACTCACTTGCTTTTGGCGATGACGACATCAACAAGGCAAGGGAAAAAGATGAACTTCCTGTGCGTGGCAAGGCGAAAATGAAGATAAAGCTTCCTGCAGGTCACTATGTGATAGTGGCAGACGGCGCTAAAGATGATGCAATCGCAGAGTTCAAGATTACTACTATTCGAATGGTGTCTGAGAGCATTACTAACGACATGGCTACAGTCTATGTTCTTGACAACGAAACAGGTCGCCCTGTCAAAGGAGCTACTGTCATTGCATCGGCATACGAAAAGCCAAATCTAGCAACCTACACCACCAACAGCCAGGGCAAAGCCTATGTCTCTACTAAAGGGGTGCACTCTGTTCGCGCCATTCGCTCTGAAGGAGATGAATCGCCTGAGATGTACCTAAGCTCTACATACCCTTACTCTGCGCGAAATAACGCAGCAACCTTCATCGATGTTTTCTCTGATCGTTCCATCTATCGTCCAGGACATGTAGTGAAGGGCAATGTGCTTGCATACTATAAAGAAGGTGACAAGGTAACAGCTTCTGCCAACGAGTCTCTCCGTCTTGCAATCTACGATCCTGAAGGAAAGCAAATAGCAAATCAAAACCTTAAGGCTAATGCTTATGGCACTGCCGACTTTGAGTTCCAGATGCCTGACGATGCCAAATTGGGTTCATATCGCATTGCTGCTGCTGTTCAAGGCGCATCAACAGAGCATTTTACAAACATATCTGTAGAAGAATACAAGCGACCTACTTTTGATGTTAGCTTCGACACAGAGAGCGACACCGTGCAGAACTATTCACTTGGCCAGACAGTGCAAGTGAAGGGCAAAGCCATCATGTTCAATGGCACTCCAGTGCAAGGAGCAAAGGTGAAATGCACCATTAGCTGGGGCAATTGCCCATATTGGCGCTATTACTGCACAGAGTGGGAGAAGGGCAAGGAGATTGAACTGACCACCGACGACGATGGATTCTTCTCTACAGATGTGCTTCTCGACGACAAGGCTATTGTGTCTAAATATGGCTCGTATTATGGAGTAGGGCTGTGCAAGCTCGATGCGATAGTCACAGATCAGAGCGGTGAGAGCCATGAAGCAACATGGTCAATCCGACTCAGCCGCTCAGAGTTTGGTCTCTTCACAGATGTTCCTGAAGTGCTAAGCCAAGCATCCCAATCAACAATTCAGTTCCATGCTGTCAATGCAAAGGGCGACAAGGTCGATGTGAAAGGTACATACAAGCTCTCGCTCAAGGACTCTGATGTAGGGGCTGAGGGTGAGTTCCAGTCCAACACCGACATCACTCTTCCTTCAGCCCTTCCTTTCGGCAAGTATGAAGTTCGTGCAAGCGCAAAGAATTCAAAGGGCGAAGAAGTCACTTGCGAAAGCTCGTTCTGGATTATTCCTGCCAATGTGAAGTCTGTTGATATACATTCCGTTGGAACAAAAGACATCATGAAGCCAGCTCTTGCTTCTGCAGATAGAGACAAGGCAGACTTTTGCCATGTATATTCTAATGAGGTTTCAGACAACACCCCTGCTGCCATCTATTTCGCTCCGATAGAGAATGACGCATATATAATATATAATGTATATTCAGGCTCAGAGCTTGTGGATAGCTGCGAGGCCGTGTTCGACAACGATTTGCACTGCATCAGCATTCCTTACAAGAAGAAATACGGACAAGGCTTCCTTGTAAGCATGATGTATGTGCGCAACGGCCATTTCTATAGTGTTGAGAAGCGCTTCACTTACATTAAGCCAGACAGGAGGCTTGACTTCTCATGGTCAACATTCCGCGACAAGCTTCAGCCTGGTCAGAATGAAGAATGGGTGCTCACAGTCAAGGACAGCAAGGGAGCTGTAGTGAGCGATGCAGAGCTTATGGCAGTGCTTTACGATTCTGCTCTCGACCGCATCAAGCCACATGCATGGAACTTCGGCATCTACTTCGAGCGTTTCGTGCCACGCATTGCTACTAATAACACCAACAACTATTCATGGTCATACATCAACCTCTATGAGCATGTCAGCCTGCCATCTCACTTCGTTCGCTCGTTCGACATCCTTCCTTCCTACTCAGCCATTGAGTTCTACACCAGCAAACCTCACTTCTATCATTCCATGCCTTTAGCCGCTATGGGCAGCCGTGCCGCAGGAATGGTATATAAGGAAAGAGTTGTCAGCGATGGATCCGTGATGCTCAACGCCATTGCAGACTCTGACGATGGCGTGGCAGAAGAAGCGAAGCCTGTTCCAAGCAATGCCAATGAGGCTCCTCAGCAGGTAGAGGTAGACGAGCATGCATTCGACAATGTCAGCATCCGTTCCGACTTCTCCGAGACAGCCTTCTTCATGCCTCATCTCACTTCCGACAAGAATGGCAATGTGAAGATTGCATTCACCGTGCCAGAGTCACTTACAGAGTGGAGCTTCATGACTCTCGCTCACACTAAGGACATGCACTATGGTTCAAAGCTCGACAAGATAGTCACTCGCAAGGAGTTCATGGTTCGTCCTAACATGCCACGCTTCGTTCGCTGGGGTGATAAGGCAAGCATTGCTTCTTCCATCATCAACCAGAGCGACAGAACGCTTGAGGGCACAGCTCGTATGCGCATGCTCAGCTCTGCCACAGGCGAAGAACTGCTCGTCAGCTACCTCCCATTCTCTGTTGAGGCTGGCAAGACAGCTCGCGTTGAGTTTAGCTTCGATGTTCTCGAGTCTTATGGCGACCTCGATTGCGAAATCACAGCAGTGTGTGGCAACAATAGCGATGGCGAGAAGAACCATTTGCCAGTGCTCAGCACTAAGCGAGAGATTGTGGAGAATGTGCCATTCTACATCATTGGTGAAGGAGAGAAGACCCTCGACCTTACTAAGCTCTTCAACAGCAATGCTGCCACAGCCACTCATCGTCAGCTCAAGCTTGAATATACCGACAATCCTTCGTGGATGTGCATTGAGGCTCTTCGCAGCATCAAGTTGCCAGAAAACAAAGATGCCGTAAGCTTTGCCACATCTCTCTATGCAAACTATCGCATCTCCGACCTCATGAAGACTTTCCCTCTGCTTGAAAAGTATGAGGACAAAGCTGATATTGACGCGCGCATTCAGACAGCTCTCTCAAAGCTTCAGGAACTCCAGAAGCCAAACGGTTCATGGGGATGGTTTGAAGGCATGGACGGCAATATGTACACCACGCTCCTCGTGTGCGAACAGCTTGTCAAGCTCCCAAGTGACATGGCAGGTACAATGCTTGAAAAGGGCATGTCATACCTCGATAAGCGACAGCTTGATTACTACCACGAAGAGCTTCGCCTCAAGAAAAAGCCAACAATCTCAGACTTTGACTCGCACTATCTCAGCATCACTTCAATGATGCCAAACAGAAGCATTTCTAATGAACTGAGCAAGTTGCACAAAATCTACCTCTCTCAGCTTGAGAAGGACATCACAAGCAAGACAATCTACGGCGTTGCAAATGCTGCTTGCATATTCAATGCTTATGGCCGCACAAAGGCTGCTAAGAAGTATGTAGAGTCTCTCCGTCAGTACACAGTCACAAAGCTTGGTCTTGGACGATTCTATGCAACAGATGCCGCTTACTACTCATGGATGGACTACAAGATTCCTACACATGTGTCAGCTATGCGAGCCCTCATGTCTCTTGACAAGAACGATGCTTACCTCCCAGAGATGCAGCTTTGGCTTCTCGCTCAGAAGCAGGTGCAGAAGTGGGACAACCCAATCAACACAATCAATGTGGCTGACCTGCTCATGCACATCTCTCCTCTCGAGACCTTCCACGAGGCAGCTCGTCCTGACCTCACACTCGACGGCAAGTCAATGAATGACTTCAGCATTGGCACTATCAACACAGAGCGCAACGAGTTAGAAGGACGCGAAGCAAACCTCACCCTTCAGGGCAATGTGCTTGTAGATGTGCCAGAAGAGGAAATCAATGATGGCGTAAGCTCACTCACAGTAGCAAAGCACACTCCATCCGTTTCATGGGGCACAGCGCAGGCTCGTTTCTACGAGGACATAGAGACTCTCAACAGCTATGCAACAGGCGAGCTCAAGCTGGAGCGTAAGCTATATGTCGAAAGAGGAGGGCAGTGGACAGAGCTCACAGGCTCATCACCTCTTCAGGTAGGCGAAAAGGTGCGTGTTCGTCAAATCATCACAGCCGATCGCGACATGGACTTCATCCGTCTCAACGCAGAGCACCCAGCATGCTTTGAGCCAACAAGAACTCGCTCGGGCTACCAGTTCTTCGGCTCTAAGGGCGGTTACCTATCCATTCACGACGATCACCTCGACCTCTTCTTCGACACCTTCACTCGTGGCACAGCAACAATCGACCTCGAGTTCTATGTCAACCGCACAGGCACCTACAAGCTTGGCATCTCAACCGTTGAGTGTGTCTATGCAAAGCAGTTCGGTGCTCACACAGACGGTGGGGTAGTGACAGTGAAATAACCCCATCGCCTCACATATATGTGCTTCTGAGGGAGAAACTTAACTTGTGAGTTTATAGAATTAGAGGAGCGAGCAATTTGCTGTTTATTAAATATGTTGTGTATTTGCAGTTGAAAAGAAATCAGCTTATGCATAATTATGAAACATCAAAAGATGAGAGTCTGGATATGGTCAACGAACCAGCCTCAGCCTTCCAACGATGACGAGTTTGACGACATAGACAGAATGTTTGAAGAGGCAGAAGCAAGCGGAGAGTGCACAAATGAAGAAGTGACAAAAATGTTTAATGTATGACATCATGACGATACATTGGTCAAAAAAGGCCTGATGCTATCCGTATTAGGAAATGACTATTTTGTGTCATACAATCGTTTGTCATGGCTTCGTGATGCTCGTGTCTCAGAAGTTCTCAATGTGCAGATGTCAGGACGCACAGCTATTGAATGGCCATCGCTCGACATCGATTTGGAGATAGAAAGCCTAAAGCATCCCGAGCGATACCCTCTGATCATGAAGCGCAATGAACTGGACTATCTTGCATGACAAACATTGAAGAACGCGAGTTCCTATAATGGAATGTCTTTGATGTGTGGATATATAGCAACTCCCAAGAATTTAGTGGTTCTTGGGAGTTTTTGGTTCTTCCTCCATTTGAGTTCATCCCACCGCTTCGCTTCCATTTGAGGAGAAAAGAAAAGTTCCCAAAGGCTTGGTGGGCTTTGGGAACTGAGTTGATATGTATGAGTCAGAGTACTGTCTCTTGAATCTCCTGTCTCTTCGAAACGGATGCCAATAAGGAACACTCAAAATGTTGCAAAACAGGAAAAAATGAAAGAACAAGTCATGATCTCCGTGTGGAAATAAATAATATTTGTCGAAAAGATTTTGTAGTTCGAAATGTTTGTACTATTTTTGCGAAAGATTATCTAAAATAAGTTGTAAATATGAAGACTCGCTCGGAATATATAGATCTGATTAGAAGCCATGCTGATGAATTAAGAGCACAATTTGGCGTGTCTTCATTGCGTCTGTTTGGCTCCGTCGCTCGCAACCAGCACAGCGAGAATAGTGACGTGGATGTATGCGTTCAAATGCCACCAAGACTATTCAAATTAGTTGCCGTCGGACGTTATCTTGAAGAATTATTAGGCTGCCACGTCGATGTTATACGTGAACACAGCAATATGAACACATTTCTAAAGCAAGAAATAGAGAACGATGGCATCTACATATTCAACTAAAGAAGAAAAAACTGTAGCGACATTGCATCAAATAAAGGATGCAATACTTCAGTTGCAAGAATGGAATAAAGATATTCATTCTCCAGAGGATTATGTTTCTACAACTTCAGGAATGAAGGAACTTGCAGCTGCCAGCATGCTTATTGTGGCTATAGGAGAAGGATTCAAAAACGTGGATAAATTGACTGATGGCAATCTTTTGCCTTTGCGGCCTGAGATTCCTTGGAAAGATGTAAAGGGAATCAGAGACAAAGTTGCACATGGATATTTTGATATTGACAATGCGGTCATATTTGAGTCAGTGAAGTATGAATTCCCAGAATTACTTCCTTCTATCGACTTCTTCATTCAGTATCTGTCACAAAATTAGATAATTATCCAATACAAACTAAAGCAAAGGCTTCGTGGACTTTGGAAACTGAATGTATTGGTTTTGCAAGAGGAAAATCTCCCCTCTTGTATCAACCCAGAAGTTTTGCTTTCTGCGATTTAAACTCTTCTTCGCTAAGTACACCAGCCTCTTTCAGTTTTAATAGCTTTGTTAATTCATCAGCCACACTATTTCCAGAATTATTGTTTATTGCAGCTTGTACAGTGAGGTTCTTATTCTGTTGTTCCTGCTGTTTGACTTTGTCCATTATGACGGAAATCAAATCTTTTGCTTGTTTTGCATTACCCAAGTATCTATTATAAGTCGTTACAAAAGTTTTGTTGAGAGGAAGAGGAAATGTCATGTCCATGAAACTTAGAACATAAGATGATTGAGAATGATTCCTCAACAATATCTTTACATCCATGTTTCTTACCTTTCTTGATTGTTGAGTAGTACGGTTTCCCAAACCTCCAATAACAGCTCCTGCTGTTCCGAATAAAGCACCACCGACAATGGCTCCACCAATAGAAGGACTTGAACTTGAGAATATAGTTTCTCCGTTTTCCTCATACGAGACTTCTATTATATCAGAGTAGTTTATTGTTACAAACTTTCCGTTGTCAATGATTACGAGCTTTTTCAAAGCGTCATCTTGCAGCAGCACATATTTCCCTAAATACAATTTTTTGATAGTTGAGATTGTCTTCACAGAACCTTCTGCTTGATTACAATTAGAATATTGTATTTTCTCTACAGAAGAATTAATGCTAATAATGGCAAGCATATTATATGTCTGATCTTCGATTAACCAAAATGGTTGGGGCACGATTTCTGCGTCAAAATGTTGTTGGAAGCGCACATACTCTAATGTTGGACGAATATTAGTTTCATTTCTCTTTTCATTAGCCCCATGATTATTGAATACATTCACAACGCCATATTTAACTTCTTTGTATTCAAAGTGTCCAACTAATGCGTTTCCTCTGCCTGCATCATAAGCACAAAAATACGGATATTTATATGCAACAAATGAATTGTCTGTTAATGAGAAACTTTCAATATATTCTGTAACTATTCCTTTTGAACAGAATCGTTTGATTTGTACTTTATCTTTTGTTGGATCAAAATACATTTTAACATTCATGTTTCCAATGGAATTTGAACAGTTAAAGTCCGTGGAACTCTGTTCTTCTTCTGTGATCATTATTTTTCTCTTTTTTTCTTTAAAATGATAGAAGATTACAATGCCTGATACCACTAAGATAGCTATGATTAGAGTTGGTATTAGCATTGACGATGAATCATCATCCATATCTGTTGCATGTAAACTGTTGCAAAGAAATGAACAAAAGAGAAATGCTGTTAATTTTTGAAATGTGGATTTCATGTTATAAAATAATTAAATTAGTGAATAATACTCATGCCTGTGTTGCTCTTTGTCCTCCTACCAAACACAATGCATGGGCGACTCTTGCCCAAAACTGCGGTGGTAGGAAAACCGATGAAGACAGACAAGAACACCCACGCATACACATGAGTATCCACTGATCTGTTCATTGGTCTTCATTTGATAAAGTTTCCTACGCTTTTCAGTTTAACCAGAACAAATAGCAAACACTATTAATTATGTCATCCAAACGCTTTTATGGCGAATGGATAGTACAAAGTTAATTGTTTCATCAAATATAAGCAAATTATTAGGCTGAAATTTATAAAAGTGGTCATAATTATAGATATATTCCAAATACAATACTATCTTTGCACTGTATAAAATATAAAATTTATGAACTTAACCCAAAACGAAATTAAGCTCCTTAGGCATCTTGCTGACGGAGAACAGCACATCGGAGTACCTCAAGAGCTCACAGAAGCTCAGTGCCATGTGGCAGCCAAACAATTAAAGGAAAAAGACATGATTCATGCCGATCTAGAACAGAATATATATCAAATCAAAACGGCAGGACAGGCTGTTCTGGACGATTTGAAAGATGAAGAGAAGAGGTTGCTGCGTAAATTAGTTAAAGAAAACGGATTGACATTAGACCAATACGATTTACTAATTCATATAAAAAAATTTGGAGAATTGGAGAATATCTTTGGGATTGATGACAGTGAATTCAAAGAACAGATATGGGGGCATTTGGCACGATTGAAGTATATCGACTTGGAGGATAGAAACAGCGGTGACTCAGAATTTGTAGTGACTCGACAGGGAAGTCAAGTTCTCGAAGGTATCGAGGATGAACTTTGCAATATGCTTGCTGGCGATAGCAATGTGGGACATACGCAATTTGCTGTCAAAGATGAATCACAAAAAAGTAGGATGGCAGAGGCAATAGATCTCAATAATATAGAAAATGGTGACTTTATTGCAAACGAGCCATATCTGCGTGTTCAAATAAAGCTGTTAGAACTTCTTTTCAAGAAAGCTGGCATTGATACCACAGAAAGGATACCTTCACTAACAGGTAACACTGAAAAACCGAAATACAACCAAACAGCTCTTGCAAAACTGATTGGTTATTTGGTGAAGAATTCAGAATCAATTAATGGCGGAAACAATATTAGTGGCATTAAGAAGGCTCTTACAGAGAACAAACCTTTAAATCCAAAACAACATCAAGACGATGTGAACGCTATTAACAAATGTTTCAGTGAACTTGGCCTTGATTGGAAACTATAAATTGCCATTTGGGGGGAGGTAACACCCCCGGTAATATCACCCAGTAAAGAAAAAAAAGCGCCTATGTTTATTCGCAATTGAAATATTTGTTCATTTTCAAAAAAAAACTATATTACTTTGCAGTCGCAATTCCGATAAAAAGGAGTTGCGACTTTTTTTGTTTTTGCATCAACATTAGGCGCATAAACGCAAAAATGGGCTTGCTTAAAGGCTACTTTTGCACAAAGTTTTCACAATTGTGAGATTGTGATTTCTCGGTCAGCGAATAATGGTAAGGTGCGAAATAGAGAAAGTAACTTTGAAACGAAAATACTACATAAAAGTAAACCCCTGGGCGGTTTAACTCTGTATAGTAGAAGTCCCACGAGATGGGCATCTCTGGTTGTAGGGAAAGATAGGCTTCTAACAACTTCAACCATCTGGATTCAGTCCCTCCTGAGCAAATGGCATTTTAGGGGTAACGCTGATGAAGGTAGATACATGCCAATTGGGGAGCCATACATTATTTAATTTATAACATCTTTCAAATAATGGAAAAAAAGAAAGATTTAGAGAGACTTAGTGTGACGCTGCTGAAGTCTGTTGCGGATAATCACCCAGAGGTGGTCAGCCTCAAGGATGTGTTCCGCGACATAGCAGATGAGAACAATAGCGTTGCTCGTCTCACAAAGAAAAGCCGCGAGCTTCGTGCTCAAGGCAAGACTGCCGAGGCTGCAAAGCTGAAAGCGCAGTGCGGCATGGTGGTGGCTGCTGCTATTTGCAAAGGCGGACATGGCATGGACAACATCGTTGCATTGGCACAGAAAGTGATGATTGACATCGACCATGTGGATAAGGAAGACATGGAGGGCGTTGTGGGCGCTGTGATGGCTGACAAACACACAATGTTTTGCCACATCACTAATTCTGAGGTTGGCGTACGCGCTTTTGCTACTTGGGTGATGGTGGACGATTATGGCGTGATTGTGCCTATGGAAGAGTTCGCTTGGGATGGCGTTATGCCTCATGAGGAGTATCTTGAGGTGTCTAAGATGATTCATGCTGTGGCATATCGCAAGATTGCGGTTTACTATACGAACATCACTGGCTATCCTGTTGATCCTCAGACAGGCAATATCAACCGCGGTGCTTTCCTTTGCCATGACAGCAAAGCGAGCTTCAACGAGTGTGCAGAGCCTTTCTACATTCCTCAGGCTGAGGTTCGTGCCGAATGGCAGAAGTGTCAGGCAGAGAAGCGTCGCATGACAGAGCTTGCTCGTCGCCGTTGCTCTAATGGCAACCGTGCCATAAGCTCAAAGTATGCCGATGTGTATGACTTGGTGGAAGACTGGGTGTCGCGTGATGTTGCTTACGCCCCTGGCACTTACAATCGCTATGTGTGCAAGTGCGGCTATCTTCTCTGCGAATTTGGCGTAAGCCTGGCAGAGGCAGAGCAGTGGGCTGTGGCTCGTTTCTGTGACTACCGCAGGTCGGCTGTGGAGAGCATTTTTCGTTCTTGCTATCGCAAAGGACGCTTCGGCATTCGTGTTTTTAATCAAATTCAATCACAAAACAATAAAAATTATGGGAAATATTAAAAATATCGTTGCAAATCAAGATGCCCAGAAGGAGGCATCGGCAACAAATAACCATTCAGATGGCATGGAAAATGCCACATTCGATGCAGAAATGCCAAAAAATCCAAAAATGCCAACAGAGGGCACTCTTAGCTTTTCTGCTGAAAGAGAGAACAGCATGGAGGGATTCAAGGGACTTCCAACTGTCTCTAAGAATATAGGAAAGGACATGTGCCAGTTTGTTGCTGATGCAATAGACCGCTACAAGCATGTCAAGAAGGCTGCCAAGGATTATTATTACAGCTTCTTGGATATGGTGATTCTTACTCTCTTGACTGTGGCATCTTCTATGCTCCCAAATGTTCGTTTTCTCTATCATGGTACCTGGTATTACAGTAACCTGATGCTCATTGTTGTAGCCATGGCTGGTATGGGCAAGGGTGCTATGGACGCTATTTTCAACATTGCAACCCCTCTCCATCTCCTTTTCCGAAGCAAGTATAAGGATGAGCTAAAAGCTTACGAGGATCAGCAGAGAATGCTCAGTTCGATGACTCCTGCACAGAGGCGCAATTTTGATGGCGAGATATTGGAAAAGCCAGAGAACCGCTTTTTCCGCATTCCTGCCGATAGCACCTATGCAGCTTTCATGAAGGCACTTGTAAGAATGTCTGGCATGGGAGCGTTGCTCGACACGGAGATTGACACTATCGTGAACGCTTTCAAGCAAGATTTGGGCGACTACTCTGTGCTTGTACGCAAGAACTTCAAGCATGAACAGCATAGCTACTATCGCAAGGGAGAAGATGAGTATTGCGAGATTCCGGAACCTAAGTTCAGCATGGCTCTCTCTGGCACACTTAAGCAGCTGTTTGCTCTTATGCCATCTGCTGAAAACGGATTCTTCAGCCGCATCATGTACTACTTCCTTTATCAGAAGCCAAAATGGATGGATGCTGAGGATGAGAGCGATGTGGAAGAGGATGACAAGACTTTCTTCATCAAGATGGGTGAAAGGCTGCTGGTGCTCTACAAGAAGCTTGACATGCGCAAGGAGAATCCAGTACGATTCCGTGTTACGAAAAGCCAGCTTGCAAAGTTCAACAAGTTCTTTTCTACAGTGCATGCCAACTATCTCGCGATGGATGGCGAGGAAATACATGCTTCTGTGGTTCGTCTCGCAGTGATGTTCCAGCGCATAGCGATGGTGCTCACACTTCTCAGACTCGTTGACCTTCCAGGCGAGGAGCAAGACGAAGCGCTTGAGAAAGACCTGGTGTGCAGCAACAAGGACTTCAATTTGTCAATGGAGATTGTCAAGGTGCTGCTTGAACACATGGCAAGATATTTTGAAATAATAAACAATGTCAATGACACAGAAGAGCACAAAGAAGTGACAGTGGAGGACTTTGGCCGCGCAGATGTCAATGCAGCCTTCGTGGCTCTCCCTTCAGACAAAGACCTCACAAGGGAAGACATTGTAACAATATTTGTTGATAACGGCGTGCCTCGTAGCACTGCGGAGAAGAAAATCAAGTCACTCTGCAAGAGCCTCCACTTGAAGAAACTTGCTCACGGACTGTATCGCAAAGGCAATCCAGACGAATATCGCATGGCGAGCAAGCGTAGCAAAAGAAAGAGCAAGACAGCGGAGAAGAAGTGAACGCCCCCGTCCTCACATATACAAGAAAAAGCCAAAGATGCCAAATGGTATTTTTGGCTTTTTTGGCAATTTTGGCAATTTGTACCCCTTTCTCCTCTCCCAACTAACGCCCTTTATCGCATGAGCGTTATGCCTTATATCGACCGTGCGTTACGCCCTGCATCGCACAAGAGGTAAAGGGCATAAGATGAGGGGGTGGAAGGGAGAAAAAAGATGGGAAATAAGATGGTGAAAAAGATGGGAAATAAGAGTAAAATTTGTGGCTAAATATTTGGTAATGTGATAATTATTTCGTAACTTTGTGGTATAATAATAAGGGGGAAGGGACTCCTGAAAATAGCATAGTATGATAGTAAAAATTCAAAGGTATTACGGTGATGGGAACATCACGAAGAGCATGGTGACGGCGCTGAAT
>JAGHVC010000145.1 GCA_018064505.1 Candidatus Minthosoma caballi
TCCTTGAACACATCAACAAGGATAGAGACGCAACGGTCAACCTGTTCCTTAGTGTGTGTAGCCATAAGAGCAACACGGATGAGTGTGTCCTGAGGAGCACAAGCAGGTGGCACAACAGAGTTAACAAATACTCCCTTATCGAACGCCATCTTTGTTACCTCAAATGTCTTGAACGCATCGCGAACATAAAGAGGAATAATAGGACTTTCTGTATCTCCAATTTCAAATCCTGCTTGCTTGAACTGCTCAAGTGCGTAATTGGTAATATTCCAGAGATTCTCCTGGCGCTCAGGCTCTGACTTGAGAATGTGGAGAGCTTCAAGAGCTGCAGCAGTAGCAGCTGGAGTGTTAGAAGCAGAGAATATATATGTGCGGCTGTTGTGACGAAGCCAGTTGATTGTGTCGCTGTCAGAAGCAATGAAACCTCCGATAGAAGCGAGACTCTTAGAGAATGTACCCATGATAAGGTCAACATCGTCAGCAAGACCGAAATGGTCACAAACGCCTCGTCCATTTCTACCAAATACGCCAAGACCATGAGCCTCATCTACCATCACTGTAGCATTATACTTCTTCTTGAGCTCAATGATTTCAGGCAGCTTACATAAATCACCCTCCATAGAGAAGAGGCCATCGACAACAATCAGCTTAATAGCCTCTGGACGGCAGCGCTGAAGCTGGCGTTCAAGATCTTCCATGTCATTGTGCTTGTAATGGAAGAATTCCGAGAAAGAAAGACGGCGTCCATCAACGATAGAAGCATGATCACGGTCATCGCCAATAATGTAATCATTTCTTCCTGTAAGGCAAGACACAACACCAGAATTTACAGTAAATCCGGTAGAGTAAACAAGTGCCTCGTCTTTTCCTACAAACTCTGCGAGCTCATGCTCAAGCTGAATGTGGAGATCGAGAGTACCATTGAGGAAGCGTGAACCAGCACAACCTGTGCCATATTTTTCAATTGCTTTGATTGCAGCATCACAAATACGCTTGTCGTAAGTAAGGCCCATATATGAATTAGAACCAAACATGAGAACTCGCTTGCCGCTCATTGTCACCTCTGTGTCCTGGTGACTGTCAATTTCTCTAAAGTAAGGATAGACGCCAGCGTTAATAAACTTCTGTGGCTCTCTATACTTACTCATTCTTTCTTGTAATAAACCCATAGTTAATTTGTGCATTTCAATGTTAGTCTTTTACGAACTGTTGCAATCTCACATCGCGTGATAAGCAATCTCTAAACACTGAAAGAGACACTCTATTTGTTATTGATTCTTTCTATTTCTTTGTTCGTATTACTACAAAACGGTGCAAAGTTAGTAAAAAAACTACTCTTTAGCCCAATATTTACCTAAAAAAATTAAATATCACTAAAAAACACACTCTTAAATTTATGTTTTGGCAATAAAAGTAGTATTTTTGCAGTGCTTTAAGTAAAAAGCTAAGATTTCTATCGCCAAAAAAGGCGTTTCAGTCTTGAGAAAATTCATGGAAGATCGTAAGCGAATTGTATTCATAGTAAATCCCATTTCTGGCACTACAGGCAAGAATCTAGTACTGAAACTTATCGATATGCATCTCGATAAATCTAAGTACGAATATGATATTGTTAAGACTGAATATGTAGGGCACGCAACAGAAATTGCAAAAAGCGCAGCAGAACATTCTGTAGATATTGTTTGTGCAATTGGAGGCGATGGAACTGTGAATGAGACTGCTTGCGGGCTTATTCACACAAAGACTGCATTAGCAATTATTCCACATGGCTCAGGAAATGGATTGGCAAGACATTTGCATATACCTTTAGATCCATTTTTAGCTATTAGCATGATTAATCGAGGCAATATCCTCGACATGGACTACGGCTTAGTAAATGGCAGACCATTCTTCTGTACTTGCGGAGTGGGATTTGACGCATTTATTTCTCAGAAATTTGCAGAATCAAGCAGAAGAGGGCCTCTTTCTTATATAGAGAATGTACTTAATAACAGTTTGCAATATAATCCACAGACTTATGAGATCAGCATTGTAAACACAAAAGATGGAGAAGAGACAAGTCAAACATACAATGCCTTTCTAATTTCATGTGCTAATGCATCGCAATATGGCAATAATGCATATATTGCCCCTATGGCTTCTGTCAGAGATGGCGTCATGGATGTTACCATTATAGAACCTTTTACAGCAATAGAAGCTCCACAGATTGCCATTCAATTATTCAACGGAACCATTGAAAAGAACTCAAGAATAAAGACTTTCCAATGTGAGAAAGTTGTTATTAAGCGTGCAGAGGAGGGAGTAATTCACTATGATGGTGATCCTATTGAAGCGGATAAGGATGTAACTGTCGAGATCATTCCTAATGGTTTGTTATGTGTTTCTCCTGACAAAGAAGGCGTACAGGAATTTGGCGAGAATTTTCAAATGTTCTTCACTGAGCATTTCAAGAACATGTATGCCAAATCGGAAGAACTCATACAGGGAAACATTATTAAAAACCAACGCATCACAAAGCTCAACTTGGACATTATTCGCAAGCTCTCTAAGAAGTAATATGATTAACATCTCTTTTCTGTTATGTTGTATTAATTTATCAAGTAAATGCAAAAAAGAGAGAAATATTTTGTTGATTTAAAGTAAAAATATTACTTTTGCAAAGATTAATGATAAAACAGACTTAAGAAATCAACATTTATATTATAAACCTTAAATTATAAACATTTTATTTATGGCTCAAAAAAGAGTTTACACCTTCGGTAATGGACAGGCTGAAGGTAACGCATCAATGCGTGAGGCGCTTGGTGGCAAGGGCGCAAACCTTGCTGAGATGAACCTTATCGGTGTACCAGTACCTCCAGGTTTTACAATCACAACAGACTGCTGTAATGAATATTACGAAGTAGGCGAGGAGAAGATCAAGGAACTTCTTCAGGATGAGGTTAATGCTGCTGTTGCTCACACAGAGGCTCTCATGAACTGCAAGTTCGGCGACGTTAACAACCCACTTCTCGTTTCTGTTCGCTCTGGCGCACGTGCTTCTATGCCAGGTATGATGGACACAATTCTTAACCTTGGTCTCAACGATGAAGTTGCTGAGGGCATGGCTAAGAAGACTAACAATCCACATTTCGTTTATGACTCTTACCGTCGCTTCGTTCAGATGTATGGCGACGTAGTTATGGGCTTGAAGCCTGTAAACAAGGAAGATATCGACCCATTCGAGGAGATTATTGAGAAGGTGAAGGAAGAGCAGGGCGTTACTCTTGACAAGGACCTCTCGGTTGAGAGCCTCAAGAAGCTCGTTGAACTCTTCAAGGCTGCTATCAAGGAGCGTACAGGTCAGGACTTCCCAACCGATCCTATCGTTCAACTCTGGGGCGCTATCTGCGCTGTATTCCGCAGCTGGATGAACGAGCGCGCTATCCTCTACCGCAAGATGGAAGGCATTCCAGACGAGTGGGGTACTGCTGTTTCAGTTATGGCAATGGTATTCGGCAACATGGGTGAGACTTCTGCTACAGGTGTTTGCTTCTCTCGTGACGCAGGCAACGGCGAGAACCTCTTCAATGGTGAGTACCTTATCAATGCTCAGGGTGAGGACGTAGTAGCTGGTATCCGCACTCCACAGCAGATTACTAAGATTGGTTCACAGCGCTGGGCTGAGCGTGCTGGCATCTCTGAGGAGGAGCGCGCTGCTAAGTATCCTTCAATGGAGGAGGCAATGCCTGAGTTCTATAAGGAGCTTGACGCTCTTCAGGACAAGCTTGAGCACCACTATCATGATATGCAGGATATGGAGTTCACTGTTCAGGAAGGCAAGCTCTGGTTCCTCCAGACTCGTAACGGCAAGCGTACAGGTACTGCAATGGTTAAGATCGCTATGGACCTCGTTAAGGAGGGTCTCATCGACGAGAAGACTGCTATCCTTCGCTGCGAGCCACAGAAGCTTGATGAACTTCTCCACCCAGTATTCGACAAGGATGCTCT
>JAGHVC010000206.1 GCA_018064505.1 Candidatus Minthosoma caballi
GAAGGAAGCTGGGGCTGATATTTTTATGTGTTTTCATAAGTTGGAAATCAAAGTTATAAATTATTTTGATTATCAGCTTACATATATTCAACATTTTTCTGTATCTTTGCATCGAACAGCAAATGAGAAATGTGGCAGAGGTTGAGACGATCGGAATGAAACTGCCGCATTGCTAAAGAGAAAAGGAGAGTATATAGTATGGTGCAGCAAACAGAATTTTCATTATCAGCAAAGCGCAGAGGATTCCATCTCGTGACAAGGGAGATACTTAGCCATCTTCCTGACTTGCCAAAGACGGGGCTCCTTAACCTCTTTGTGCAGCACACAAGCTGTGCACTGAGCATCAACGAAAATGCTGATCCCGATGTGCGCTATGACATGGAAAAGATTTTCAATCGCCTCGTTAAGGAGAATGAGCCCTACTATGACCATGTACTTGAAGGCTCAGATGATATGCCAGCGCATGCAAAGAGCACGCTCTGTGGGGTGAGTATCAGCATTCCAATCACCAATGGACGCCTGAACCTCGGCACATGGCAAGGCATTTACCTTTGCGAGTTTCGCGACTACGGAGGTGAACGAAGAATTGTAGCAACAATCATAGGGGATTAGCTTCTTGGTAAAGAGTTTGATTTTCGCCTCATGACGATACGCAAAGCCACTCTCGAAGACATTCCACGGATGCAGGAGATATTTGCCATTGCCCGTAGGTTTATGGCAGAAACGGGTAATCCTAATCAATGGGCAGACACTTACCCTTCAGTTGAGCAACTGACGAATGACATCACGAGCGGTGATAGTCATGTCTGTCTGAAAGACGGGAAAATTGTGGCTACTTTTATGCTTCGAGGCGGCAATGATCCCACATACGATAAGATTTATGATGGCGCATGGAAGAATAGCAATCCGTACGCTACCATTCATCGAATAGCCAGCAGCGGGGAAGTGAAGGGCATCTTCAGCAAAGTGATGGAGTATGCCTTGCAGCAGTATGACACCATCCGTATCGACACTCATCGCGACAATGTGGTGATGCAGAATGCGATAGCCAAAGAAGGGTTCGAGTATTGCGGCATCATCCATTGTCGGAATCTACGCCCGACGCATGATCAGAGTGGTGCTTGCTCCGAGTATGCCTCGCAAGAAGGAGGAGAACCGAAGGTCTATGGTGACGAAAGGCTTGCTTATCAGCTGACTGTTTCTTAATTCTTATGCTCTATTGTGGCTCAGTATCTGCCGCAACTCCCTTTCATATTGCTTGGCATCCGTGAAGACGATGCCACCCATGCCTAAGCGTTTGCCACCTTCGATGTTCTCAGCTCTGTCATCGGCAAAGATGCACTCTTCGGGTTTGATATTGAACTTGTTGAAGAGACGATGGTAAATCTCTGGTTCAGGCTTTATGACCTTCTCCTCAGAGGAGATAATCTGTCCATCAAGCAGCTTGAAGATAGGGAACTGAGCCATAGTCTGATGCACCTTGCTGCACCAGTTGGTCAAGCCGTAGAGCTTGTAACCCTCAGTTTTGAGTTGTGAAAGAAGGTCGTACATCCCCTTCACCTCATTGGTCACTATCTCAGGATAATGCTCATTGAAGTAGCGAATCTCAGTCTCAAACTCCTTGTTCTTCTCAATCCATTCTTTCATAATGACCTCAAAAGGGCGCTCTTCACGGTCGAGCAACTGCTGCAACTCCACATTGTAGAGTACAGGAGTGAATGCCCGACAACGCTCTGCGTCAGGTATGTATTTGCGGAAGAATGCCTCAAAGTCATAATCCACGAGCACCTTTCCAAAGTCGAAAATCAAGTTCTTTATCATATATTCCCTTCATGCAAGGCATAGCTCAAGCGAGCTTGACTCCGCTCTTGCTTCATGCGTTGGTTCAGAATTGGTCAATAGAATTCTCGCTTGCGAAGTATTAATCTGGTTGCTGACCGTCATGTGCTTTCCATGCGCATTCGGTCAACTGCATATTTGTGAATACAGCCTTAAAAGAAGAATCCTCTGGTGAGCAAGCATAGATACCAAAGCTGATTTCATCCTTTGCCTCGTGCATGTGGCAGACGCGCATCTGACTCCATTCCTTGCCGTCAGCAGAACACTCGATGCAGAAATCATCCTCACGGCGTGATAGACGATACCACATGCTCTTCACATCGGCAGGGATAGCTGTAGTTGCCCAATCGCTGTAGCCGTGGTTAGTGGCCACGCTGCCGAGATGCTGAAACTGCTCGTTCTCGTACTCAATGCTTCCCTTCAGCCAGTTTTCGGAATCAAGGTACATCACCACGCCACATTGGTCAAAGCGATGATGACTCTCTGTGAAGTCGGTTTTCACGACGAAACTGAAGAACTTTTCCTTACTCTTCATCTGGAATACAGGAGCATTGTCGTTCTGAAAGTGGTAATAGGTGCGTTGCCAAAGATCAGTGTGAGGTTTTGTCACAACTTCTATCGTGTCACTCTTAATCACGCATGACTCAGGTTCGCGAGTCCATTGGAAATCTTTGATATTTAGTGTCATACAGCTCATTGTTTCTTCATTAGAGTTTGAGGTCTTTGCCTCCTTATTGCCGCATGCAGCCATCATTGCAAGCAAGGCAAATGATAAGATTGTCTTTTTCATTATTGTTCTAAGTTTTTTTCATTATTAACATAAAGCATGCCATCTGGCATCTTCAATCTCCTCTGTTTTTGAATATGTTCTTTCTTACGGTACGAATGACATTCGTCTGATGTCGTAGCGAATAATATCTGCAAAGATACAGAATTTAGTTTTAAAAACAGCTGTTTTGTACAATATTCTTGTTGATGTGACGGGCTTTTACTCCGAATCAGTTCTCGCCCCCATTGCATAGCCGTAGCCCGAAACGCACTAAGGCTGTTGCCCGAGCGGTGTTGAGGCTGTTCCCCGATAAGCCTTAAGGCTGCTCGGGCAATCAGTATGCGGTAACTGCCGTGAAAGTCAAAT
>JAGHVC010000068.1 GCA_018064505.1 Candidatus Minthosoma caballi
CTTTGGGTTGTAAGTGATGACAATGACATAAAGACTATCACAGAGGAGTTTGCTAAGATGCCTGCTCTTTACATTGCTGATGGTCACCATCGTTCTGCAGCTGCTGCTCTTGTTGGTACAGAGAAGAAGAATGCAAACCCTAACCATAAGGGTGACGAGGAATACAACTACTTCATGGCTGTTGCTTTCCAGGCAAGCCAGCTCACTGTGCTTGACTATAACCGTGTAGTTAAGGATCTCAACGGAAACTCTTCAGAACAGTTCCTTGAGAAGCTCTCTCAGAATTTTATTGTTGAGAAGAAGGGTGCAGCGGAGTATCGTCCAGCAAAGCCACACGAATTCTCTCTCTACCTTGATGGTGAGTGGTACTCTCTTAACGCTAAGCCAGGCACATTCGATGAGAATGACCCAATCGGCGTGCTTGATGTTGACATTTCTTCACGACTTATCCTTCATGACATCCTCGAGCTTGGCGACCTTCGCTCTTCACAGCGTATTGACTTCGTTGGCGGTCTTCGTGGTCTTGGTGAATTGAAGCGTCGTGTTGACTCTGGCGAGATGCGCGCTGCTCTTGCTCTCTATCCTGTGAGCATGAAGCAGATCATGGATATTGCTGATTCTGGCAATATTATGCCTCCAAAGGCTACATGGTTTGAGCCAAAGCTCCGCTCTGGATTGATTATTCATAAGCTTAGCTAAATAAGGCAATCCTTAGAATGGATAGCTATAAGACAATAAAACAATTAAGCGAGGGCACTTATTCTGAAAAAAGGAGTAAGTTCCTCGCTTTTGCTATTCCTGTAACATCTGTTGATGAGATTAAGGAGTATGTTGCAGAGTATCAGAAGAAGTACTATGATGCTCGTCATTGCTGCTATGCCTACATGTTAGGACCTGAGAGGCTTGAATTCAGAGCAAACGACAATGGCGAACCGTCAGGAACAGCAGGAAAGCCAATTCTAGGTCAGATAAACTCGAATGAACTGACAAACATACTGATTATTGTTGTTCGCTATTTTGGTGGAGTCAAACTGGGCACTTCCGGTTTGATTGTGGCTTATAAGGCTGCAGCTGCAGAAGCAATTGCTGCTGCAGAGATCATAGAGAAAACAGTTGACGAAGAGGTGACATTCATGTTCGAATATCCTTTCATGAATGATGTGATGAGGATTGTTAAAGAGGAAAATCCAGAGATAGTTTCACAGGGGTATGATATGGATTGTTCCATGACACTGAGAATCCGCAAAGATTCTATGCCTAAACTCAAGTCAAGATTAGAGAAAGTAGAGACATTGCGTTTCTCTTGATTTTGTTCGTTATTCACACTCTTTAGAGTGAATAATACTGTATTTTCGATGGTGAAATGATAATAATTCTTAATGAATTTCATAGATTGTGAAAAAATACATATCTTTGTAAAATCGAAAATATTGTTTTTTTGATGTAAATGTAAAAATGTAGTAAGAAATGAAATTATATAGCAAGAAATATATACTTACAAGTTTCATAATGTTGATGGTGTCACATTCTGCTTTTGCTCAGAAAGTGATGATTGGAAATTATGTGTTCCCTAAGGACAAATCAACTTATTATGGAGAACTTGATGGAGGAAAGCCTCATGGTAAAGGTAAAACAAACTTCAAGACAGGAGATGTTTACGAGGGAGAGTATGTGAAGGGTAAAAGACAAGGTCATGGTGTCTATACATTCACTGATGGTGAAAAGTATGAAGGCAATTGGCATCAGGATCACCAACATGGCAAGGGTGTTTACTATTTTGCAAATAATAACAAGTATGATGGCCTTTGGTATATAGATTATCAGCAAGGTTATGGTACAATGTATTATTATAATGGTGACAAATATGCAGGAGAATGGTTCCAGGATAAGCGTCAAGGCGAAGGGACATATACTTGGGCCAACGGTATATATTACAAAGGTGGATGGAAAAACGACAAGAAGTCTGGAAAAGGAGTGTTTGATTGGCGTGATGGTAGCAATTATGAAGGTGATATGGATAATGACATGCGCAATGGCAACGGCAAATATACTTACGCTAATGGCGACTTCTACACTGGCGGATGGAAAGATGACCTGATGCATGGTAAAGGCATCTATAGATTCAAAAACGGTGACATTTACGAAGGAGACTATTTGAATGGTGAGCGCACAGGCCAAGGCATTTTCACTTACTCCGATAAGAGAAAGTATGTAGGACAATTTAAGAATGGTTTGATGGAAGGTTTTGGAACATACACCTGGCCTGATGGTTCAAAGTATGAAGGTTATTGGCTTGAAGACAAGGAACATGGACGAGGAAAATTCACAGGTTCAAATGGTGATGTTTATGACGGTGAGTGGGTTGCAGGAGAAATGAGTGGTGAAGGAGTTCTTCGACTTTCTGATGGAACAAAGTTCAAAGGCCATTTCAAGGAGGGAATGCGTAATGGTAAAGGAATTGAAGAATTACCTGATGGAACACGCTTTGAAGGCTCGTATTTCAATGATATGAAAGATGGTTCTTTTGTAGAGAAAGATCGTAATGGCAATGTCATTAGAAAAGGAATATACAACAGAGGCAAAGTCATGGGACAATGAAAATTGATTTGCTTGAAATATTAGAAAAAGTAAAACAGCTTGCTCTGAAAGTTGGTGAATTCCAATCAGAACAAAGAAAGACATTCAGCATAGATTTTGTTGAATCAAAGCATAACCATGATTATGTGAGTTATGTTGATAAGGAATCAGAGAAGATGATTGTTTCTTACTTGAAAGAGATTCTTCCTGATGCAGGCTTTATAACTGAAGAAAAAACAGTAGTACAAAACGCTGAAACAGCAGAATACTCATGGATTGTTGATCCTTTAGATGGAACAACGAATTTCATTCATGACCTTGGTCCTTGGTGTGTTTGTATAGCATTACAGAATAAAGAAGAATATTTGCTTGGCGTAGTTTATGAAGTTACTCGCAAGGAATTATTCTTTGCAACAAAAGATAATGGAGCTTGGAGGCAGTCATCTAATGGCGAGCTTTCCAAGCTTCAAGTGTCTAAGATTGAGGATATTGACCAAGCTCTGATTATGGTTGGATATCCATATAATGCAGAGGACTATCGAGATTTCTGTATGAAAATATCAGGAAATCTATATGGCCATTGTGCAAGTATTCGTTCATATGGTAGCGCAGAAGCCGAACTATGTTATCTTGCAGCAGGACGAATTGACATTTATTTCGAATCTTTCATTCAACCATGGGATGTTGCTGCTGGAGCAGCAATCATTCAAGAAGCGGGAGGAAAGTTATCAGATTATGATGGCAAGGATGATAATTGGAAAAATGGTCTGCAAGTTTTAGCTACTAATGGTCTTTTGCACAAAGCAATATTATCTGAGATTCAAAAACATAAACCTTAAATATTTAATTCTTTTATGATTATAGACACTCTTGACAATCTTGAGAAGTATTCAAATCTCAATCCACTTTTTCCAAAAGTTGTAGAATACCTTAAGCAAATTGACCTAACTTCTCACCCTGTTGGAAAAGAGATGATTGACGGCGAAAATCTTTTCGTTAATTATGCAATTGCTAAAGGTAAAACAAAAGATGAAGCTAAGATTGAGAGTCACAATGTAATGATTGATATACAGATTCCTTTGTCTTGTTCTGAAACCATGGGTTATACCCCTCGTAAGAATCTTATAGAAACAGAATATAATGCTGAGAAAGACATCACATTCTATCCTGGCTTGGCAGAGAAATACATCACAATCAATCCTGGTGAGTTCGTTATCTTCTTCCCACAGGATGGTCATGCTCCTTGTGTTAGTGATGAAAGCGAGATTGTAAAGGTTATTTTCAAAGTTAAAGCATAAAACAAAACATAAATATATGGCAACCGCAAAAAAGACTGCAGCAAAGAAAACTGCTGCCCCAAAGGTAAAGCATATAGGTTTGGTAAAGAATGACAGCTGGCTTGAGCCATACGAAGAAGCCATCGTTGGTCGTCACCTTCACGCAATAGAGAAGGCGTATGAATTGACTCAGGGCAAGCAGACGTTGAGCGATTTCGCTTCTGGCTATCTCTATTTCGGTCTTCACAAGACAGAGAAGGGGTGGGTGCTTCGCGAGTGGGCTCCAAACGCGACTGAGATTTACGTCATTGGTCAGTTCAACAACTGGCAAGAGGATGAGAAATACAAGATGAAGTCGTTGAAGAACGGCAACTGGGAGCTGAAACTCACTAACAAGCAGATGAAGCATGGCGATCTCTACAAGCTTAAAGTGAAGTGGAATGGAGGAGAAGGTGATCGTATTCCTGCTTGGACAAGACGTGTAGTTCAGGATGAAGTTACTAAGATATTCTCTGCTCAGGCTTGGGCTCCAGAACAGCCATACGAATGGAAGAAGAAGAACTTCAAGCTAAGCACAGCTCCTCTTCACATCTACGAATGCCACATTGGCATGGCACAGGATGCAGAGAAGGTTGGTTCTTACACAGAGTTCAAGGACAACATCCTTCCAAGAATCAAGAAGAATGGCTATAATGCCATCCAGATCATGGCTATAGCAGAGCACCCTTACTACGGGTCATTCGGCTACCATGTCAGCAACTTCTTCGCAGCTTCTTCTCGCTTCGGAACACCAGAAGAGCTGAAGGCCCTCATTGATGCTGCTCACGAAATGGGTATCGCTGTCATTATGGACATCGTGCACTCACATGCGGTGAAGAACGAGCTTGAAGGTCTTGGCAACTTTGCAGGCGATGGCTCACAGTATTTCCACTCAGGTCCTCGTCGCGAGCACAACCTGTGGGACTCTCTCTGCTTTGACTATGGCAAGGGTGAAGTGCTTCACTTCCTCCTTTCCAACTGCAAGTTCTGGCTTGACGAGTATCACTTCGATGGCTTCCGCTTTGATGGCGTTATGTCAATGCTCTACCTCAATCATAACCCACAGATTGGCGGCTATCCAGACTACTTCAATGGTGCTCAGGACGATGACGCCATCTGCTATCTCATTCTTGCCAACCAGCTCATTCACGAGGTGAACAAGAATGCCATCACAATTGCAGAGGACGTGTCTGGCATGCCAGGTCTCTGCGTGCCATTCAAGGATGGCGGCTACGGCTTCGACTACCGCATGCAGATGAATGTTCCTGACTATTGGATCAAGACAATGAAGGAAGTGAAGGACGAGGATTGGAAACCATCTTCTATCCTTTGGGAAATGATCAACCGCCGTAAGGACGAGAAGACTGTCACATACGCTGAGAGTCACGACCAGGCGCTTGTAGGTGATAAGACAGTCATTTTCCAACTTGTTGATGCCGACATGTATTGGCATTTCAAGAAAGGTGATGAGAACTTCATGGCAAACCGAGGTATTGCTCTTCACAAGATGATTCGTCTTGTTACAGCTTCAACGCTTAATGGAGCATATCTTAATTTCATGGGTAACGAATGGGGACATCCAGAGTGGATCGACTTCCCACGCGAAGGTAACGGATGGAGCCACAAATATGCTCGTCGTCAGTGGAACCTTGTTGACAATAAGGAACTGTGCTACCACTACTTAGGCGATTTCGACGAAGCAATGCTTTCAGTCTTGAAGTCGGAGAAAAACATACAGAAGACTCCTGTCAAGGAAGTATGGCACAATGATGGCGATCAGATTCTTGCATACACAAGGGGTGATTTGCTTTTTGTATTCAATTTCTCTCCAACAAATTCTTACACAGATTATGGTTTCATTGTTCCACAGGGCGCATACGATGTTGTGTTGAACACAGATAACAAGCTCTTTGGAGGAAATGATCTTGCAGACGATTCAGTAAGACATTTCACAAATTATGATCCTATTTATGAAAAGGATGGTAAAGGCTGGCTTAAGCTTTATATTCCTGCAAGATCTGCTGTTGTGCTTAAGAAAATTGATTAATAATTCATTGAAATATTGTGAGTTACCACTATTCATATAGAAATAAAACCGCGGGAGTGATTCGTTACTCCTGCGGCATTCTGTTCTTAGCATTTTCTTTTTGTTACTTATATTTTCTTCAGGGCGAAATACTTGCACAGGCACAATTTGTTTTCTCAAAAGGTATTACAGAGTATTCCGTTTTGGTGGGAGCGATTATTATTCCTCTCGTTCTTCAGTTTGTACAATGGCTTGTTAGTTTACTCTCGCGACTACCAGCCAAGTTTTATGCATTAACATTTATTCCATCAGCTCTTATGCTTGCAATGTTGACTGATGTGGATGAAACAACAATGCATAATTTTACTTTAGGAGCTTGGACTTGGATAGCTCCTTCTATTATTTTTCTTTATATAATAGCAGTAGTTATTATTAATAGATTCACAGATTCGGATTCATATTACAACCTTGACAATAAGTCAGTAGCTTATCCTAATTTCATCATTCTTCTTGCGATAATAATTGCTGTAGGCAGTGTTCCGACTACAACTGACATATATCATTTTGAACTTAAAGCAGAGCGTCTCATCTTAGAAAATGATTATGAAGGAGCTGCTCGTGTTGGCAAGAAATCATTAAGAACAAGTGAACGACTTACTCAGTTAAGAATGTATGCCTTGAGTCGTCAAGGTATTCTACCTGATTGTTTATTTGAATATCCTCAGCATTATGGCTCGGCAGGTCTTCTTGATGTTGCTGATACATTGGATAATAGAAGAGTGTCGGCAAAAGAAATATGTCTTCATCTTGGCGCTTTTTGCGGAACATCTATAAAGTCAACAGATAGATATATGGAGCTAATGATGTCTGATACTTTATGGAATAAGCATACTGCTGACTATTATCTTTGTGGTATGTTGCTGGATAAAAAACTGGATCAGTTCTATGAGAATCTTCCAAAGTATTACAATCTATCTGATACTATCATTGGCGCATACGACTCTTTACCAAGATATTATCGTGAAGCCTTAATACAAATTGCCGATAAAGATAAGGCTCTGTTTGGAAAGATTTTCATTAATGGTGATTCTATTACTACATTGTCAGATACAGTGATGGTTGCAAAATACAAAGACTATTCTGAAATGAAAATAGGAATAGTCAATAAAGTAGAGAGAATCAACAAAACTCATAGGCAGCACGGCGACACTTTCTGGTGGTATTATGACTTTTCTAACGACGCAATCGGCGAATTAGCTAATGATAAATAAAAACATCGTCATAGTAATTCTCACTATATCAGCAATTGCTTCAGTATTATTTTCATGTGGAAGAGTAAGTAAGTCTGATATTCAAAGCATTGATTCCCTCAATGCCAGAGCATATTCTATGCGTTATTCTTCATTGAGAGAATCGGAAAAGTGTATTAATGAAGTTATTTCAAAATATTCAGAATCAGGTTATAACGATGGTGTAAATGAAGCTTATATAAATAAGAGTTTCATTTACTACATGAAAATGCAGTACGACTCAGTTGAGGTTTGTAGTAAAAAAGTATTTGAAGATTCGCATAACGATTTGCTTTGTTCAATGGCCGATATAAGCATGATGGCTTCCAGCATTCTTATGGGGCAAAGCAAAGATTTCTACAACTACAGAAGCGATGCTTTTGAAAGATTAAGGCATATAAACGAAGAAAGCAATGAAATGAATGAGCACCAAAAGAGGTTGTACAGAAGTGCTCAGACGCAGTATCATCTTATGTCGCTTCGATACTTCCTCAAGATGCGTCAAGAAGAAGGTGTGAAAGAGCATGTTGAATGGCTTGATAAAAACCTTGAAAACTTTTCTGCAGATAGCACTCTGCTTTCTTCCTATCTCAGTTTGAAATCGACTGCTTGTCTTATTGATAATATTAATGAAGAATCACTTTCTGAATCAAGAAGGTATTTGGTGAGATTACTCTCTTTAAGTACTACTAATAAGTATGAGTACTTAAGAGCTGTTGCAATGTATAGATTAGCACGCAGTATTAAGCATAACGGAGATTTAAAACCATCGCAAAATGCTTTTGTTAGAGAACTAGCTGGCATAGGAGAGGAACAAAACCTCGGAAGGTGCTTAGTTGAGAAATCTATAGATTTGTTTACTCAATACAATTCGCGTATAAGCATGGTGAATGCTTATATCACTCTCAGCAATTTCCAACTATCAGATGACGATACTTATGGGGCACTCGAGTCCCTTGGCTATGCTCTGAATATTATTAATCAGCACCATCACGATGTTAATGTACATAGATGTTCCGAAACGAAGGAAGACATTCTTTATCCTTATCATGAGTATGAAGACACTTTGAGCACAGAGATGAAATGGATACTAAATCCTAACATTATTGCTGTGCCTGAATGGATGGCCGGTGTACGAGAGCAATTAAGTGTTGTGTATGGAGCCATGGGATTAAAGATGGAATCTGATTATAATCACAACATATATTTCGATATTCTTGATGCAACACGCCAAGACCAAAGAGGCCAACAAGAAAAAGACAAACTCAACAATGAGGAGAAGGTTTTAAACATCTTAATTGTCATATTTGTTATTGCTATCGTTTTGTTGAGCTGGGCAGTTTATGTTTTCAACAAAAGAAGCAAAGCTGAATATAGGATCAAGCTTCAGCGATTGTCAGAGGTGATAGATATATGTAAGAATATGACCACTGCATTGAGTGATGACTTTGAAGATGAAGAAGAACTTGTTGAATCATTGCATAGTTTGACAGATAATGATGTGAAAAATCTCTTTCCATCTGTCAATGACGATTGGACTGCTTCAGACATAGATATGATGAAAGGCTTTGACAAAGAGCTCTTCAGTGTGCTTATCGTTTTCTTCCGATGGATTAAAGAAAAAGGAATGATTTTCATTAATTTCACAAATGATGAAAGGAAGATAGAGTCTGATACTTATTCGCTCGAGAAAAAGTTTGAGGAGGGAAAGAAACAATATTTGGAGAAGCTTACAAGCATGTCTATTGTGAATGGCATTACGCCTTTCCTCGATAGAGCTATTAGAGAAGTCGCAAAGATAAAGGAGTCTTCTCTGTCATCAGAAACCCAAGAAACAGAGGCAAAAACAAAAGAAAGACTTCAATATATCAGTGAGCTCATTGATAAGATTAATGAGTATAATGATGTTCTTGGCCATTGGATAAAGATGCGCAAAGGACTTGTAATGCTTTCTGTTGAAAACTTTGCTATTCAGCCATTGCTTGATACTCTAAAACTCAATGCTAAAACATTTGAAAATAAAGGAATTAAACTTCTTGTAAACGATTCTGCAGCTACAATTAAGGCTGATCGCTCTCTCACGCTATTTATGATGAACACTCTTCTTGACAATGCTCGCAAGTACACAAAAGAAGGTGGTCAAGTAGAACTTAGTGCTTCAGAAACAGAAGAGTATGTGGAGATATCAGTACAAGACTCTGGTGTCGGTTTGTCAGAAGAAGATCTTGATACACTCAATAACTCTAAAGTGTATGATAGCAGCAAGATTGGCACAGAAGGCAATGACTCAGAAGCTGTGAAAGAGAATAAAGGCTATGGTTTTGGATTGATGAATTGCAAGGGCATTATCGAGAAATACAGAAAAACTAATCCAGTATTCTCTGTATGTAAATTTGGGGTTGATAGCCAGGTTGGGGTAGGAAGCCGTTTCTATTTCCGATTGCCAAAGGGTGTCGCAAAACTGATGTCCTTAGTTCTTCTTGCTTTTATCACCTACTCTTGTTCAGGAAACAACGAATCTGTTGAATTCAAAGACAATGTAAGTGCGATTGATAAATCATTTGTTAGTGATAATCATCATATTGTTCAGGCAACAATCTTCTCTGATAGTTTGTATGAATCAAATGTGGTTGGTGAATATGATAAGGCTCTTCTTTTTGCAGATAGTGCTTTGCAGGAGCTTAATGCATTCTACCTTGAAGAGAACCCAAAAGGAGAGAACCTTATGGTGCTTGAAGGAGGAAAAATGACGGAAGTGCTGCTTTGGCAGAGTGGTTTCAAAACGGACTATAATCTTATTATTAGCATAAGAAATGAGGTTGCTATTTCTGCACTTGCTCTTAACAGAACGCATCTATATCATTATAACGCAGAGATTTTCACGAGATTATACAATCTGCTTAGTGCCGACAATTCTCTTGAAGAATCATGCAATGCATTGAAACAAGCAAACAGAAATCGAAAGACTATTGTTATACTATTGGGCCTTGCAATTCTATCTGTTATAGTTCTATATTTCTTCCTCAACTATAGAAACAATCAGCTTTTCATATTCAATTTGAGACAATTCTTACATCTGAACAAGAAGATTTTCAGTTATAAGTCAGAGAATATTGAAAAAGTGCTGCATGATGAGCTATCTGACATAAAGCAGTTAGAAGCAGTATGCGTTATGTTAGTACCAAATGGAGCTGACATGAATGAAAATGCTGTGCCAAAGTATAGAATGTCGGGAAATGTTGAGAACGAAGAAATATTCAAAAGCATTATGCGTTCTGCTTTTCATGACACAAAAGAAGTGAAGAGCGTCAGTGGCAATATGAGAGCATATCCGCTGTCAATAAGCATGGAAGAATCATCTCCTGTGTTTGGCGCAATTGGTATTCGTTTCCGCGATTCGAAGCTTACCGCAGACGAAGAGTTGATTCTCGACTTAGTGCTTAAGCTTTTTTCAATACATCTTTACTTCTCATTCTTGAAAGTAGATGAGCGCAACCTTCTTCTTGAAGAAAAAGCTGATGAACTTAAGAGAACAGAGTTGGAGCAGCAGCGTGTGCATATCCAGAATATGATTATGGACAATTGTCTCTCTGCACTTAAACATGAGACGATGTATTATCCGAATCGCATGAAACAAATTGTTGACACTGTTTTGATAGACAATGAAATACATTCTCGTATAAATGATATAGATGAACTTTTGAGTTACTATAAGCAAGTGTTTGCTATTCTCAGCACTTGTGCAGGAAAACAAGTAGAAAGAGTATTATTCAAACGCACTTCAATTTCTGCTCAAACAATTGCAGAAATGACAAAGAAGAGTTTTAATAAGTTGAGTAAAAAGCAGAGTAGAGCAGGGCTTCTTTCTTTCTCAAAACCAGGAAACCTAAAAGTGCTGGGCGACAAGATTTTCATTCAAATGCTTGTTGATAATGTCTTGTCTCTTTATTTTGAGCATAAGTCTGGAGGCGATTTGAATGTAAGCATGGAGAAAATAGAAGGATTTGTCAAGTTTGTCTTTACAGATACGCAATTCGAATATGATGAGAAAGAAATACCTTCATTATTCTATGTTGACAATGTGAAATACAACAAGTTGACTGATAGTCTTGATGGAGTTCAATACATGCTAATAAGGCAGATAATTAGAGAGCATGACAGATACTCTTCAAACAGAGGATGTCGAGTATATGTGGAGAATAATCCTTCTGGAGGATCTAATTTTGTGTTCACGCTTCCAATGTAGTTTGTGCAGAAATAATAAATCAGATTAATAAATAAACATAACAATATGGATTCTTTCAAAGTAATAATTGTTGAAGATGTTGCCCTCGAAATGAAGGGCACAAAAGAAATCTTTCGTTCAGAGATTCCTGAAGCAGAGATTATCGGAACTGCTATGAACGAAACAGATGTGTGGAAACTCATGCGTGATAATCAGCCAGACCTTGTTTTGCTTGACTTAGGTTTAGGTGGATCTACTACTGTCGGAGTGGATATTTGTAAGCAGCTTCGCCGCAGATACCCAGATGTGCATGTTCTTATATTCACTGGCGAAATTCTCAACGAGAAGCTATGGGTAGATGCGCTCGACGCTGGAGCTGATGGCATTATCTTGAAGAGTGGTGAACTCTTAACAAAGGGTGATGTACAGAGTGTACTTAATGGTAAGCGAATGGTATTCAATCAACCAATCCTTGAGAAAATCCTTCAGAGATTCCGTAAGTCTGTGCTTGATGAAAGTCGCCGTCAGGAAGCATTCCTTGATTATGATATAGATGAATATGATGAGCGTTTCTTGCGTCATCTTGCTCTTGGCTATACTAAGGATATGATTGCAGGACTAAAAGCAATGCCATTTGGAGTTAAGTCAATTGAGAAGCGCCAGAATGACCTGACTAATAGACTCTTTGGAGAAGATCATGGCAGTGTTAATGCTACAAGATTAGTTACTAAAGCCTTTGAATTAGGCATACTCGATTTAGAAAATCTCGAAGCCGACGATGAGTAAAAGAACATTCAAGACATACATACACAAAGTACTGCGATACTATTTTATAAGTGTTGCTGCATTGATTATTTTGCTTTGTGTATTATCTTGGATATTAGGAATATATATAGATGGTATTGAAGGAATACTTACAGAAAGAGGACTGCGATGGGTGTTCAGCAACAGTATTGAAAATTTCCGTTCTGTGCCACTAGCCGAAATGATTTTAGGTTTTATAGCCTTAAGCGTTCTAAGAGAATCTGGTATTCAGCACAGCTATCCGTTTCATAATTCTCTGAAGCTAAAAAGAGCATTCCAAATCACAGCTATTTGTTGTGTTGTGTTTATTTCTATTATTACTTTGTTGCTCTTTTTGCCAAGTGCTATTCTGCTTTCTGCCTTCGGCACAATTGAAAATTCTCCATTTATTAAAGGTCTGTTTGGCACTATAGTTCTCTTGTGTGTCATTGCAGGAAATGTGTATGGATATACATCGGGACGATTTGTTACGCTTGACGATTTCATCAGAGCACATACAAATATCTTCAGTTCAATCACTTCCTATTTTATTCTGCTGTTCCTGTCAAGTCAATTGATGGGATGCTTGCAATACACCGAGATACTTGCTATTACAGGAGATAATGGAATAATTCTTCATTGTTTCGAATTCATATTATACTACATACCGTTAGTATTTTACTTATTGTTATTGTAAATCAATTGATTAGGATGATAAGTGTATCTTGCCTGTATGCATGATGACATAAATCTTGATCTATTGATTTCTTATGCCTTGTATCGCTTGTGCCTTATGCCTTATACCGCTTGTGCTTTATGCCTTGTATCGCATGAGCGTTACACCCGATAAACCACGAGAGCTATAAGGCGCAAGCCCACGGACTTATGCTCGTCACCTCCGTGAGCCTGCAAGGCTACAG
>JAGHVC010000235.1 GCA_018064505.1 Candidatus Minthosoma caballi
ATTCGCACGGCTTGACTAATACTATTCGCAGGGAACGAATAACTGCATTCAGTGAAGGCGAATAATGGATGAAGGGTGTTTTTATTTAGTCTCATTTTCAAAATAGGGATGTCAACTGTAAGGAAATTTAAAACACTCATCACTCGTCACAGATGCATGTTAGTCAACTGAAAATCCGTGCATTATAGGCGTGATGAGTGTGTGATGAGTGGTGATGAGTCAAAAAGCACTCATCACACATTTAACACTCTAATATTCATTTGCTTAAGCGATGCTTGTGATGAGTGATGAGTGTTTCACAAATCTCTTCCTGATAAAGAGACATGGAAGTTTGAGATCTAACCACATAGCTATGTGGCACCTTTTTGACTGATGGAGTGTACAAAAATTGCTTACGGCAACTAAATTTCAGTCATAATATACAACAGAGCCATTGTTTTTTACACCCCGATTTTAAGAGTATTTAACCCTATTTACTATTAATATTGTGTATTATTTTTAGTTTTATACCTTAATTGTTTATTTTTATTACAGAAAAACACTAATTTTGGGAATTAATTCGATAGCAAATGCTTGAGAGCAATGTTGTCTCCTCATGGCACATCTGCACTAAGCAATCTAAGAAAAAACAATGAAAAGAGTATTATTAACACTAATAGCACTATTATGCATAATTTCAGCCTCGGCGCAGAAGCTTACCATCGAGTCCTTCTCTCTTGATGCCAATGACATCACGGCCAGCTCCCAACAGCGACTTGATGGCAACGGTGATCCATGTGCCCTTGTCAAGGTGCAGCTTGCTGTGCAGGGCGCAACATTTTCGGGCAACACGGTGGGTAATGTGGGTTATGACAATGGCGAGTATCTGGTGTACATGACCGAAGGTTCAAAGAATCTGCAGGTTAAGCATTTCAGCTACCTGCCTGTGGATGTCAACTTTGCTGACTACGGCATAAATAGCTTGAAGGGCAAGAAGACCTATGTGCTCACTTTGATATTGCCTCAAGCAAATAATGTTAATCAAATTCAGACTCTTGCTATCAAGATAAATCCTAAGGATGCTATTATCTTGATTGATGGAGATGTGGTAGAAACAACTAACGGTCAAGCTACAATTCCACTTCCTGTTGGCGACCATAGGTTCAATGCCACCAAAACAGGCTACATCAAGCAACAAGGCGAAATTACACTTACTGCCGATGCTCCAGGCAAACTCATTATTGAGTTGGACAAGAACAATGCTGTTGCTGCTAAGCCTGCAAATAATATCGCTACGCAAACTCAACAGACGACTCAGGTTCAAACACCTGTACAGCCTGTAAGTCAAAACTCATCTTCAATCAGTGGCACAGCCCAAACCTTCACAGTCAATGGCGTAAGCTTCAATATGATACCTGTAGAGGGTGGCACATTCACTATGGGAGCAACAAAGGAACTGGGAACTACTCCTTATGACTTTGAATTGCCAACACATTCCGTCACTCTGAGCAGCTACATGATAGGCGAGACAGAAGTGACTCAGAAGTTGTGGAAAGCGGTAATGAATAAGAACCCAAGTTTTTCAAAAGACAACAATAAGCCTGTGGAGAGTATTACCTGGGATGATTGTCAAATGTTCATACAAAAGCTTAACGCCTTGACAGGACAAAATTTCCGTTTACCAACTGAGGCAGAATGGGAGTTTGCTTGTAGAGGTGGCAATAGAAGCAAAGGATATAAGTATAGTGGCAGCAATGAAATAGATGATGTGGCTTGGTATAAATTGAATTGTGGTAATGCTTCACATCCTGTTAAGAAAAAGATGCCTAATGAACTAGGGATTTATGACATGAGTGGCAATGTGTGGGAATGGTGTCAGGATTTCTATGGAAACTATATGGATGCTCCTCAGACAAACCCTATCAACTCGCCAATCTCTGAGCATCGTATGTTCCGTGGAGGAGGCTGGGGGGATACGCCAAGGGCATGTTCTCCGTCTTTCCGTGGGCACTATTTCCCTAATACAGGTGGGGATGCTTTCCTTGGCATGCGCCTCGCCCTTCCTTTGTCTGCTTCTAATAAGTTCATCACTATCCATGGCGAGGTGGTTGACAAAAACGAACCCATTATAGGAGCATTTGTACAAATAAGTGGTAGTAACCCTGCAAAGGGTACGATTTCTGGTATTGATGGAAAATTCACATTAGATGTTCTTGAGGGGGCAGAACTAATCATTAGTTATGTTGGGTATGAAACAGTAAAAGTGAAGGCTCAAGATAATATGAGGGTTATCATGCACGAGTAATGTAAATAATAAACACTTAAAATATAAATAACTATGAGAAAGATCATTTCTACTTTAGTGCTGCTGTTCTTCTTCACAGCATCAATTTTTGCACAGCACACTTATGTGTTGCTGGCTGGTATCTCTAACTATGGCGATGAAAGTAACCTTGGTCAGACAACAAAGGATGTAAAAGCTCTCAAAGAAATTTTCGACAAACAGCCTAACACTACTGTTGCCATCCTGACAAGTAAGTATGCTTCGGGTAGCAACATAGAAGAGAAACTGAATGCCATAAATAAGTTGGCAAAGCCTACAGACAAGATTATTTTCTGCTTTAGCGGACATGGCACAACAGGAGGCTTTGTAACTTACGGCCCACAGTTGTTTTCTTACCAGACGCTCGCTCAAATTCTGTCGAGAGCTAAGGCAAAGGAAATCTTCTGCTTCATCGATGCTTGTAAGTCTGGAAGCGTAGAAAGCGACGCATCGGCAAACTTTGGCTTCGAAAGCAATTCTTCACACCCTGGTCTTACTTTCATGGTTGCCAGCCGTGCTACTGAAGTCTCGTGGGAGAACAACTGGGTCGGACATGGTTTCTTCACTAAAGCTTTGCTCAAAGGTCTCAGAGGTTCAAGCGATAAGAACCGTGACAAGAATGTCACACTCAAGGAACTCTTTGATTATGTTTATAATGATGTTACTGCAAGAACGAAGGATACGGAAGCACCACAGCATCCGCAGTTGATAGGTCCATCGTCATCGTATAATACCGTGATTACAAGATGGTAAAAATAGGTCAAACAACGGTTCGTCATCAAAACCATATAGGTTCGTCAATAAACCCAATGCGGTTTATACAAGACAAAGAAAAACGCTTGTATGTGTCAGATTAACGCCGTAACTTTGCACCAGCAAATCAGAAAAAGAACATTTTAAATCTTAACAATTATGGAGACAAAGAAATTCAACAGTGGCGAGAAAGCTCGCGGTGGTAAGAACAATACAAAGACTATCCTCACAGCGGCAGGATTGGCAGCGGTAGCAGGTGCAGCAGTTGGTGCTGCTTCAGTTAAGTTCACTCTCAAGAGACCTGAAGAGGAAGAACCAGTAAAAGCAGAAACTCCAGTTGCAGAGACTCCACAAGAAGAAACTCAGAATCAAGAGACAACTCAACAGCCTCAAGCTCAGGCACAAACACAGCAGCAGACTCCAGTTTCTGGCGAGGACATCACTACTCCACAGCCAATTGACTCAACTGGTGGCACAGGTCAGGCTACTCAGCCACAGCCTACAGACAACCCTACTGCTCAGCAGCCAGTGCCAACAACTCCTGCCACCGAGGATGATATTGATCCCGACTTGATTGCACAGCAGATTGCAGGCTCTCAAGAGGTGGATAATACTGATATCGAATTGGCAAATATAATTACTGTTGATAACATGGATATTGCCTACGGTCCTGATGGATCGGAGTATACAGTAGCAATGTTCCACACCCCAGATGGTGGACAGTTCATGTTGGCAGATACAGATGGTGATGGAGTCTATTCGGATGTGTTTGACCTTAATGGAAATTATGTGGGTTCTGCGGAAGGTAACCTCACAGCGAGCGACTTGCAAGAGGCTGCTGACCCTACAGGCGGCTACATGGCCTACGACACGGAGGCTCCTATCGGTGAGGATCCAACAAATGATATTGTTGCTACAGACACTCATAATGGCACCGATGAGCCTATTCAGGATGGAATGCCTGCTGTCACAGAAGGGGAAATCGCCACGATCGAAGGTGGTAATCCTGAAGAACTGGTTGATGTAGAGGATGTGTTGGCTCAACTTCTCAGTAGCAACGACGACAGTCTTGCTGAACTTGCTGATCGTGAGATAGTAGTTGATGATGAACCTGATCTTGACGATGATGACGACGACCTCGCAGATTCAGATGATGACGATGACGACGATCTTGACGACCTCGACGACGATGAAGCATAAAGAAGAAATAGGTCCATTAGTGAAGACCAAGCAGGGCATTTATGTCATTAATTCCAAGGCGGAAATTGGCAAGGAATATTTCGTTAAATGTCCAGTGTGTGGTAATGAATTGGATATCGTAGCTAAGAAGACGGAGGCTGATAAGGTCATTTGTTCTTGTAAAACAGTGATAGCCTTTGTAGGAAAGCCTGCTCCTTCTTCAGAGGAGGCAGAACCTGAAGAAAAGGTAGAGCCAAAGAAAGATACAGAGAAGATTCAAAAGCGAAAGAGAATAAAGCGCAATGGCCTCATTCAATGGGGAGTATGGCCTTTCAAACAGTCCTACACTCTCAGCGAAGGTTCTAACATTATTGGCAGGACAGACAAGTCTGAGCCGTCAGATATCCAAATTAAGGATTCATATGTGAGTCGGCGATCTGTCAATATTGAGGTTTCGGAATCGGATGGGGGCTATTTGTTCAAACTCAAGGTGCTGAGGGCTGCAAATCCTGTTTATATTAATGGTCATGAGCACGACGAAGGAACTTCAATATACCTTAATGATGGCGACACCATAAGATTAGGTTCAACTAAACTTCGATTTGTACTGGAGGACAAGACATGAAAATACAACTCAATCAAGCATACTCATTCTGTCAGCAAGGTCAGCGTGATTATCAGGAGGATGCCAGATGGCCAGACACCAACATGCCGATGCATTCCCAAAGGTTCTTCATCGTGTGTGATGGAGTGGGAGGCTCGGAAAAAGGCGAGGTGGCAAGCAAGACAGTATGCAGGTCAATGGCAAATTCTCTTGAGGACATAGATATGTCAAAGGAGTTTACTCCAGAGCTTTTCAGCGAAGTTTTTGATGCAGCTTACAATGCCCTGGACAATGCGACAGAAGAGGGTGACAAAGACATGGCAACTACCCTGACATTCGTTTGTTTCCATGCTGGAGGATGTACGATGGCTCATGTTGGTGACAGCCGCATCTATCATTATCGCAAAGGCGAAGGAATCATTTACAAAAGCAATGACCACTCGTGGGTAAATGATATGGTACACGACGGAAGCTTGACACCAGAAGAGGCAGAAAATCATCCAAATGGCAATGTGATAACACGATACATGTCGCCAGTGGAGGATGACGAAGAAAGGTGGGAAGCTACGATGGTGACCACCACAGACATACTGCCAGACGATGTGTTCGTTCTTTGCTCCGACGGAGTGACAAACTGCATAAGTGACAATCACTTGATTGAGATTTTAGATTCAGAATCTTCGGATAGTGACAAGCTGAAGCAGATAGCAAGCGAAAGCGTCAATAGTTCAGACAATAATACATGCTATTTGGTGTCTGTGAAGGCTGTCACTGGCAATGAAGACATAGAGGATGAAGAACCTGGTGTTACTACTCTAAAGCTTAAAACCAAAGTCTATGAGACATTAGATGTCGAGAGTACAAAAAGAAACGATAAGCAAGGATTCATTTATAAATTAAAAAGAATGTTTAATCTGTAGAACATTAAAAGTCATGAAAAAAGTATATTTTTTAATTATATTTGCATTGACATTGTGTCTTAATGCAATGGCAGATAAGAAACCAACTAAGCCTGCAACAACTGAAGTGAAGGATTCAATTGCTGCAGTGGTGGAAAAGGCAGAAAAAGGCGATGCTGTGGCTCAGAATACAGTTGGCGTATGGCACTATACTGGTAAGGGCAGCATTAAGCAGGATTACAAGGAGGCTCTCAAATGGTGGGCTCGCTCTGCTCAGCAGGACAACTGTGATGCTATTGGCAACATGGCAATGTGCTATCAGCTCGGACATGGTTCAAAGCAGGACTCTGCATTGGCCGTAAGCCTTTACAAGAAGGCAATAGAAAAGGGGAATAAGGGGATTATCCCTCAGCATGAAACAATTGTTAAGAATGCAGGCAGTGTTTTTAGTGCTCTTCTCCTTCACGATTGCTATGCCAATGGAATTGGTGTGAAGAAAGATGCAGCCAAGGCGGCATCATACCAAGAGATTGCAGCAAAGGGCGGACATGTTGAAAGTCAGTATGCTACTGCATTGGCTCTTCTCAACAATAAGCAGGCCGATAAAGCTATCTATTGGTTTAAGAAGGCTTCCGACAATGGTCATGTAGGTGCTACCTATTATTATGGCAATTTGACATTCAATGGTATGGGCATTGCTCAGGATAAGCAGAAGGGTATTCAGTATCTTTCTCAGGCTGCTGGCAAGGGGTTCACAATGGCGTATGCTCGGTTGGCTCAGATTTGCTATGAAGGTGATGGCATTGAGAAAGATTATGCAAAGGCTTTCGGTTTCGCACAGAAGGGCGCGGCTAAGAATAATCAGACTTGCAAATGGATCCTGGCTATGTGCTACATCAATGGTAATGGTACTAATAAGGATTATTATCTCGGCACTCAATGGCTGGCAGAGACTGCTAACACGCACAGCAAGGAGATTGCAAGCTTCCTCAGTGATGATAAGGATGGTATTTATTCGCAGTATATTAAAGGCTTGAAGAAATACTATGTTGACAAGAATTATGCAGAGGCAATTACATTCTTCACAAAGGTAGACAAGGCAAAGGTAGCAGAAGGCAAGACTATGCTTGGTGTTTGTCAGGCTAACCGCAACTACGAGAAGAAGAATGAGAAGAAGGGTGTGAAGACATTGGAGAAGGCTTCTTTGGAAAGTAATGCTGCTGCATACTATCTCTCTTCCATGTATGAAACAGGAACTGGTTGCCAGGAGGATAAGGCTAAGGCTTTGGATCTTCTCAAGAAAGCCGCAGATGGCGGCATAGCATTTGCACAATGCAAGTTGGGAGATATGTATATGAGTGGCAACGGTGTGACTCGTGATTTCACAAAGGCTGCTCAATACTACTTGAAGGCTGAAGCACAGAATCACTTGACAGCATCTGCTGCTAAGAACCTCATCGATTGCTACAACAAGAAGGTGACAGCACTGCCAGACCTTGACAATTCTAAGGAGCGCATCGCTCAACTTGAGAAGCAGAAAGAGAACAATAATCTCTCTAAGTTGCTTAGCATTGTGAAATAATTTACTGTGTGTATCCCGGTTATCTGGGATACACATATATATTTCATAATCATATCGGCATAAGAACTATAATCAATAAAAGCAAAGGCAGAATAATCATTGCAGAGTCTGTATCTGATAACACACGAAATGATAATATGGCAAAAAAAATAACTGGAGCATTGCCGATCGGCTCAATCCTGCAAAGCCCACAGCTTGATTACAGGATTGAACAAGTGTTAGGTCAAGGTGGTTTTGGCATAACATATAAAGTTTCGGCTGAAATAATGCTTGGCAACATACCTGTGACGACACATTTTGCGATAAAGGAACATTTTTTATCTGATTGCTGTGAGCGTGAAGACGATACTAAAATCAATGTGTCGCGCACCTCCAGCAATGCCTTTGTTGATAGCTTGGCTGATTTTAAGACAGAGGCAAACAGATTGAAGTCTCTTAGCGGGAAACATGAGGGAATAGTAAGGGTGAATGAGGTTTTCCCTTCAAATAATACTGTTTATTATGTGATGGAATTCCTGAATGGAGACAGCTTGAGAACTTATGTTAAGAAAAATGGTCCATTGGATGAATTAGTGGCGATATCGATTATGAAAAAAGTGTGTGATGCAGTTTCCTTTCTTCATGACAAGCATATTGCACATCTTGATATCAAACCAGATAATATCATATTAAACACTCATAATGGTTCGCAACAGATGGAGCCTGTTCTTATTGATTTTGGCCTGTCAAAGCACTATGATTCAAAAGGGCATCCAACATCAACTATCAGAACAAGAGGGTGCAGCGAGGGCTATTCGCCCATGGAACAATATGTGGGTATAGACAATTTCACTCCAACTGCTGATATTTATTCCATTGGAGCAACTCTTTTCTATTTGCTTACAGGAAAGGATCCTGTGATAGCATCCAAAATCTCGGATGAATACATAAAAAGAGAGTTGCCTGAAAACATTACTGAAGAAACCAAACGGATGATTTTGTTGGCGATGAAGAAAAATAGAGAAGATCGTCTGCAAAATATAAAATCTTTTTATTTTGAAACAAAATCTTTTCTCGAAGACGAATCAAATAAAACCAAGGTTTTAGGGATTAAAACTATTAAAGGTAGCATTTGTAAAACAAAGAAGCATTTCATAACTGTGGCTATGGCAATATGTTCTTTATTGCTCGGATTTTTCCTTACAGACATAATAAGCATAGCAAAACCAGAAGAATCAATAGCGGAACAGGAGATTTTTGATCAGGAAGTTGTAGAATTGACAGCAGAAGAGGCAGAACCTGAGATTGCAGAACCAATTGCTGAAAGCGAAGAGATAACTCAAATTGAGACTGTACCCGCAAATACTGTTGAAAAACTAAAATTGACAGAGGAATACGACAAATATATAGCAGAGGCTGAAAGATACACTAATGAGGCTGAAAGTCAGTGCGGAAACAAAAGCGCAATTCAAACGCTATTGAATGCCAAATATTTTTATTATGATAAAGCAGGCACATTGTACAGAGAATTGAACGGCAGTAAGATACCTGTAAATCAGAGATTGGATAGTATTGTGACTCATGAGTTTGAATATTGGGTCCAGCAGGGAGACAAGCAGGGCAAGAATAAGGCAAATTTTGAAATGAAGAAGCTTTATTATGAACGAGCTTACATGCTGAGAGAGAATAAGACGATCAAAGCAAGAATTGATTGGCTTAATGATAAACTGGATAAAAATACGAAATAAAGCGGTTTTATGAAACACAGAATTATAAGTTTCTTGACATCACCTTATATAATATGTCTCTTTTCTTTTGCGTTAGGAGTGGGGCTCAGATATATATTGAAAGCACCGGTGGTAGATGATCCTGAGCCAGAATCTTATATGGATTGGGATGGAGGAGTCTATTATGGTGACATTCAGAATGGCGTTCCAAATGGTGAGGGGCGATTAGAACGAGAAGGAATGACATATGCGGGCACTTGGAATGAGGGCGTTCTTTCTTTTGCTAAGATAGAATCTTCCAAATATATATATGATGGTGATGTCGCTAATTATAAGTTTTCTGGTTATGGCGTATGTAAATACAAGGATGGCCATTCTTATTGGGGATATTGGAAGGATGACTTCAAATCTGGACTCGGCAAGTTGAAAGGCAGCGATGGACATATTACTTTTACTTTTTATAAGGAAGGTTATGCTCAGGTACCAGAAGACCAAAGCTTTAATGTGGGAGAAACGGTTTATGGCATAGATGTGTCAAATCATCAAGGAGTGATGAATTGGCAAGATGTTTATATATGTTGTAATAAGTATGGAAGAACTACTGGCAAAATGGATAATCCGGTGAAATATATTCAGCCAGTTCTCTTCACTTACATCAAGGCGACAGAGGGAGCGACATATAATGATCCTATGTATGAGTTCAACATGTCTGAGGCTCAGAAATGTGGAATACATGCTGGGGCATATCATTTTCTCACAATGACATCATCGGCAAAAGACCAAGCAGAAAATTTTGTAAATCATGTGATGTTGTCAGAGGGAAATCTGCCACCTGTGCTCGATCTGGAAAAAAATAATAGCAGAAGACCTGTTACAGATGAGGAATTTGCTCAAATAATTCCAATTGCAAAGGAATGGTTGTCCATAGTCGAGAACGAGTATAACACGCCCCCTATCATATACACAAATATGCATGTGTATGAAAAGTTCATAAAAAATGACCAGATGTTAAGCAAATACCCGCTTTGGCTTGCTTTGCCTGGCAACAAACAGCCAGAGGTGACGAATTGCATTATGTGGCAATTTACTCATCATGGCAAGATTAATGGAATTGGTTCTGAGTATGTTGATATAAATATGTTCAACGGAAATTATGAAGCATTACAGAATCTTTTGATTAAAAACAGAGAGAAGTAAGTGATGAAAATATAGAAATAAAAATATATACGAAATATTATGCAAAATATACAAGCATTAGGAAAAGGTTTTAAACTTCATGGCGACAAGGAATATGTCATTCAGGATGTATTGGGACATGGTGGCTGTGGCATACTATACCGTGCTACGAGCATTGTCATGGATGGTAATATCAAGCAAACTCATGAATATGCCATCAAAGAGTATTTTGACAAGGATTGCTGCAGGCGTTTGGCAGATGGAAGTGTGGAACTGACAGATGCTTCCGAAGAGTACAAGGGTGATGAGTTTCGGGCCGAGGCTATTTGCCTCAAAGACCTGAAATGGCACAAGAATATCGTGCAGGTGAATGAAGTGTTCGAGCAGAACGGCACGTTCTACTATGTGATGGAATACCTTGATGGTACTTCTCTCCATTCCTTTGTGAAGGAAGCAATGCCAGAAAAAGAGGCCATTACTTATATTAAGGATATTGCACTTGCTCTTGATTATCTTCACTCTGAAAAAATAAACCATCTTGATGTAAAACCAGATAACATCATGGTTGTCAAGGACCCAGACAGCAATAGGCATCGCTTGGTATTGATAGATTTTGGGCTTAGCAAGCATTTTGATAAAAGCGGCAAGAAGAAAAAACATCAAGGATATGATGGTGCCAGCAGCGGTTACTCTCCTAAAGAGCAATACGAAGGAATAGAAGTGTTCTCTCCTGAAGCAGATGTATATGCATTGGCGGCAACATTGTTCTTCCTATTGACAGCCTCAGACCCTTGTAATGGCAAGGATATGACAAGCAGGTATTTGCATGGCAACCTTCCAGAGAATATAAGTGACAGAACTTTCGATGCTTTGGCCGGTGCATTGAATAGTGATTGCAAAAAGCGCACATCAACTGTGGCAGCTTTCTTTGAGGAGCTTACTGGTTCCCCTTTGACAAATTCTTCTGCAAGCAGAGGCTCGGAGAAAAAGGGCAGGGTAACTACAGAAAGGTTCGAAACTAAAAAGCTAAAGAAAAAAGTAAGCGGCATTTCTGCTTTTGGAGATAATAATGGTAAGATAATAAAAATATGTGGCATCGCAGCAGCTGTTGCTATCATTGCAGGACTATTAATATTTGTTCCTAAGTCGTGCGGCAATTCTAAGGACAAAACTCAGGATGATTCTACAAAGGTGGAGGAAGCAGTAACTGCTGGAACTGCTACTACAGAAGGAACAGAAACAGAGGAGGGGGGTCTTGAATCACCAACAAACGATGATGAGGTATCGCAGGTAAGTGATAACAATAACTCTCAACCTCAAAGTACGAATACCGACACCTCCAAGCCAAGTAAGGAAGAGAGCACACCAGCAAATAAGGTCGAAACCACACAATCTGTAAACAAGCCAGCTCCACAACCTGAACCTAAAAAGATCATTTCAAGTGGAACTTTAGACTTAGGGTATGCAACTTGGACGGGTGGAATAAAGAACGGCAAGCCTGATGGTTACGGCAAGATGACATTCAGGCAGTCACACCGCCTTAATTCTGAGTGCACAGCTAATGCCGGAGATGTCTTTGACGGAGACTATACAAGTGGCAAGATGGATAACGGCAAACTCCGCCGGTCGAATGGAGAAATTGAAACAATATTAGGAGGTGACTAATATGAAGAAAATATTATCAATAGCAATGATTTGCATGGGTGCAACGATGTGTTGTGCTCAAACAAATCTATTCCAGGCAAAATATCTGGAATCGACAGCACAGGCTCTCGGATTTGACCGTCTGGATACAATTAGTGCGGGCTCTCATGTCATAAAGCATAATGATGCCGACATAATTGTAGTAAAGAATAAGGAGAACACTATTACCCACATTGGAAAGAAGATATTTGCTCCAACGCTGAGGGAAGAGCATCCTTCTCCTATTTATAATTATTTAGAATTTGCCCTCTTGGATCATCTCTATCATTTCACAGAGAACCCTTTTGTATATAAGGATCTCAAATTTATCAAGGGTGGATGGAGTGATTTCTGCATGATAAATGATTCAACAGCCTTTGGTATTGAAACACACCAGAATAAGTTGTATGTAGTGAAATGGTATCTCAATGATTCCAAGACAGTTGAGGTGATGTTTCCTATCAATTATGAACGCTTGTCGCTTGTCAACAGAAAGGAGTTGGAGCAGAACATCATTCGTGATGCGAAGAAGTTTGTTTGCGAAAACAATGATACATTGAAGCGCGAGCAGAGTGGCTTGAAGCACATTGATGCCGATGTGTGGGTTGAAGAAGGAAAGTATTATCACTCTCCAGAGATTAATGATAATAAGTACTTCACCTCATACGATTCTTTGACGGCTATTCCGGTAAACTCTAAAGACAGGCCAGTCGAGTCTGTTGGCAACTGGTGTGTGATGGGAGACATGATGGGGAATGATTGTGTTGTTGATGTGAAGTTTGTCAAGTACGATTACACACAAGAGAGCATCAGCATTCCTATGAGCAACTTTATTGCTTACATGAAGAAGGAAGGCTGCACTCCTTATTGGGGAGTTGAGGCCCGTTCCGACAACAAGATAGAAGGTGCTCTGTTCCTTAACAATAAGGATAAGGGGTTTGTTCATGTCCTTAAGATTGATGTTAATCTTGACGAACAGGAAAATGGCATCTCCAAGATTAACGCTATAGCATATTTGTTGTCGCCAACAACAAATATCAAGGATCTGCATTATAAATATAATCCTAAACCAAAGAAATTGGAGATAGTAAAATGAGAGCGATAGTAATTCTTTTGAGTTTATTCTCTTGCCTTAGCATTTTCTCTCAGGAAGCTGCTAAAAAGGCAATGAATGATATTAAAATGAACTCGTCATACCTTTATGCAGAAGCTACAGACGACACAAAAGATTTGGCATTTAATACTGCTTTGGGCGAATTTGTCTATGATGCAAGCAAAGAGGTCAATGCAGAACTCTCTGCTGAATCTGTAAAAAGGGTTGTAAAATTATTGGAAATACAGCGCGGCGAATGCGTGCAGATGTTTCTCTATGCATTGAAAAGTGACATTAAGGAGCTTGCAGCAAGCAACCCGCAACCTGTTCACACTCAGCAGACTCAGCCGGAGAAGACTCCAGCAACTCGTATAGAATTTAAGATCCAGCCAGAGATTGTTGAACAGCCGCAGCCACAAGTTGTAGAGCAGCAACAACAGGTCGTGGCACAGTCGCAGCCGCAAACTGTAGAGCAACCTGCACAGCAGAATTCAAGCACTCAGACAGTAACAACTGCCAATCCCTCCAAACTGCTTTCTGCAACCTCAGTATTTTCACGCATGAATACTTTCACAGAAATCAAGTCCCTGCTGCGCGACTATAAGGAGAGTGGAAAAATCTCTGCCTACGGCCCTGTTAAGTCGCTAACTCTTGACCCAGATGCTTGCATCATCATTATCAGAGGCGAAAGCATTGTTGCCGTGTTGCAGCAAGAGAAAGATAACAAAAGAATTAACTACATGACAGACACCGAAGACAGCATTACTAACTATAGTGGCTGTCAGGCTGTATGGTATAAGTAACGGTTTAGAAAGAAATAAAAAGATACAGATATGAAAAACAGGATCATTTCATTAATTGTGGCATTATCCACTTGTTTCACAATGCATTCTCAATCTGTGAGTTTTGGCTTTGATGGCTCTTCACTCGCTAATATACCTTTTAATGTTGCTACCACCGAAGCGAATATCTCTAGCCTCCTGACAGAGATAAATAGAGCTGACAGAACTAGGAGCTCTCTGAATCTTTCATCGATAAACATGGAGGACAATGCAAAGGCTAAGCTCCATAGATTCTGGGCGAATATGCATTTCTCTTGTGATGACAGTTCCATTAAACAGAAGTGCATGCAAGATGCCCAAGGGTATCAAGTGCGTAATATAAATGTTACTCTTCATCCTTTAGATGACACTTACCATGGAAGGAAAAACAAGACCATAGTCATCAGTTTCAATAGGAGCGGCCGCATAACAGGTGTGAGAACTGCCCTCGACTCTCACGACTACGCCAGCGTGATGGGTGAAGGTGGCAGAGTGGTGGAGGACGAGCGCCAAAGACTTGAGATATTGAAGTTTGTAGAGGATTTCCGTAACTATTACAATGACAAGGACACCAGCTCGCTTAGAAAGATATTTAGTGAGGATGCGCTTATCATCACTGGCAGCGTCATCAAAATGCAGACAAGAGGAGAGGTGAAGGCACAGACTAACAAAATCATATACAAGCAGACAGATCGCGAGACATACCTTAAGAACCTTCAGGGCATCTTCAACAGGAACCGTTTTGTTGATGTAGCTTTTGATGAAATCACCGTAAAGCGCAATGGAGCATCTGGCAAGGAGCGTTTCTTTGGAGTCACTCTCAAGCAGAAATGGCATACCGACCACTATAGCGATGAAGGCTATGTCTTTCTCCTTTGGGAATTCAGGGATAATGGCGAACCGCCAATTATCCATGTCAGAGCATGGCAGCCAGACAAATATGCCGACGGTAAGCCTATGAAGCAGGATGACATACTTGACATGAATGACTTTAAAATACCATAACAGAGCAGTTTGTCAATAAGTTACAACGATGAAAAGAATTGTTTATATATTAATTCTTTTGGCATGTGCCATTGTTGCAAAGGCTCAGAAACTCACCGTTGAGTCCTTTGTCCTTGCCAGCAATGACATCACAGCAAGCTCGCAGTTGCGAACTGACAACAATGGCGATCCTTGTGCCCTCATCAAGGTCCGACTTGCCGCATCTGGGGCCTCCTTTGATGGCAACATAGTGGGCAATACAGCCTACA
>JAGHVC010000012.1 GCA_018064505.1 Candidatus Minthosoma caballi
TTTCTTGAAATCGGGTGCAAAGGTACGCTCAATAGCTGGAAACTGCCGTTAGAGAATCATTAGAACGGTATTAGAAAATCATTAGAGCAAATTCTAATGAGTTTCTAATAACGCATCTGGTTCATAATTGATGAAAAATGAGTAACTTTGCACCCGTGATGTGCACAATATTAATAATAGAAGACGATCAGCGACTTGCTTCTTTGCTCCAGAAGGGCATAGAGGAAGCTGGGCATCGTGTGCTGTTGGCATATGATGCTGAGATGGCGTTACGGCTGTTCAGGAGTAATGCTGAAACCGTCAGCCTTGTGCTCAGCGACATCATACTTCCTGGCATGACAGGGCTTGAACTCTGCAAGCAAGTGCGGGCAGAGCAGCCTAATGTTCCTATTCTGATGCTTACTGCGCTCGGAACCACAGACGACAAGTTGGAGGGGTTCGATGCTGGCGCGGATGACTACATGACTAAACCGTTTGACTTTCGAGAATTGTTGGCACGCATAACCGTGTTGCTAAGAAGGAACTCTCCCAACCCTTCCCAAGTAGAGGAGTCAAAGATACTGACGATTGCAAATCTAACATTGGACCTTGAGCGGCATGAATGCACGCGCGGTGGTGTACCTATTCACCTTACGCCAAAGGAATTTGCGCTGCTGCACTATCTCATGGAGAATGCTGGTCGTGTGGTTAACCGCATGGATATTCAGGAGAAGGTTTGGCATACGCATTTTGATACAGGCACAAACTTTATTGATGTGTATATCAATTATCTGCGCAGGAAGGTGGATCGCGACTTCTCCGTAAAACTGATAAAGACGAAACCTGGTATAGGTTTCATTCTGACCAATGAATAACAAACGCATACTCCTCACACTGAAATATACTGCGGTGATGTCTGCCGTGATGGTTATGGCACTCATCATTATCTATCTAATAAGCGATGGCGCTCGTCGTGCCACATTCCGCGACACGCTCCGTTCTGAAGCTATCACCAAGGCGAACCTTTTCCTTGAAAACCGCGTAGATGCCGAGACAATGCAGCACATCTACCTAAACAACACACAGTTCATCAACGAGGTAGAGGTTGCCGTTTATACGCCAGACTACCAGATGCTCTACCATGATGCTGCCGAGCATGATATTGTGAAGGAAACGCCTGAGATGGTTCGGCAGATCTGCGAAAAAGGTGAGATGTCGATAGAGGTAGATAATAGTTATCAAGCAGTAGGCATACTTTACTCTCCCTCCCTCATAACGGGAGAGGGCAAGGGTGGGGGGGCTTTTGTGGTTACAGCAGCCGCTCACGATGGCAATGGCGAAGCAAATATGCATTCACTACTCATTCTACTTACTTGCATCTTCCTTACCAGCATCCTTCTCATGCTTGCCGTTGGTTATTACCTTGCCAATATCACCATCCGTCCTATAGAACATGCTCTGAGTTCGCAGAAGATGTTTGTCAGCAATGTCTCGCATGAACTTCGAACACCCCTTGCTGCTATCACGGCAGAACTTGATCTGGCACTTTCTCGCCAACGCACCCCCGAGCAATATCAGCAATCCATCGTGCGAAGCCTTGACGATGCCCATCGCATGACACACCTCATCGATGGTCTCCTCAACCTTGCCAAAGCCGATTACGGCGCACACGGCATAGCGATGGAACCTCTCCGCATAGACGAACTTCTGCTCGATGCACGAGAGCAGTTACTGCATGCTCATCCAGACTACACCATCAACATCTCCTTTGACGAGAAGGCTATGGAGGCTGATGCCAATTTCAGCATCAATGGCAACGAGTACTTGATGAACATTGCGCTAAAGAATCTGATGGAGAATAACTGTAAATATTCTGCCAACCACAGTTCCAATGTCCTGATCGCCATCCAGACCTCCAGCATCTGCATCACCCTCTCCGATACGGGCGAAGGCATGACTGCAGAAGAGCAGCGCAACATCTTCCAACTCTTTTACCGTGGAAGTACCACCAGACAGAAGGGTCACGGCATCGGCATGGCTCTGGCTCACAAAATCATCACCCTTCACAAGGGAAAGATTGAAGTAAAGTCAAAATCAGGACATGGCACAACCTTCAGCGTAGAGATACCTAATGAATGATGGTTAATGCCAGAATCCTAAAAATGGTTATGACTTCCAAAATTCAATGTATATTGAAGACGGAATAAAGAAAGTAAAGTAATGTAGAAAGTTTTATTATTCATATTGCTTCTCTTACCACTTATCTTCGATGTTGAAACAGACATTGTAAAGCGTTAAGGTGAAGTTGAAACAAAATCAATTAAAAAAGCAGGTGTAAAATCCGAAAAAAGTGTACAAAAAGACATTTTACATAACTAAACCTACTCATTAATAAAGTTATAAATAGATGAGCTTTATGCCAAATTGCGAATTTTTCTTTTCAATCCTTCTTCCCATGCCCGTGCAGCTCACACCCCTTACCTCGTAACCTCCGTGAGCCCGCAAGGCTACAGCTCACATACTTATAAGGCTACAGTCCACATACATAAAGGGCATAAGCTCACATACTTACAAGGCTACGGTCCACATACATAAAGGGCATAAGCTCTCATACCTGTAAGGGCTACATATCAGTAGTTTGAAATTAAGTGATTAAACAATTGAACAATTCCATAAAAAATATAGGGCTTCCCAACAGAGAAGTCCTATATTTTTTATATTATTATTGAAAAAACAGCGAATTGATTACTTTACAATCTTATTTGTCTGTTGATCAGGAAAAGCAACCATTGGCTTGAAAGATTTTGCTTCTTCAAAATCCATCAATGCATAGGACATGATGATAACAATATCGTTAACCTGAACTTTTCTTGCAGCTGCTCCATTGAGACAAATGCAACCAGATCCACGCTCGCCCTTAATTACATAAGTATCAAAGCGTTCACCATTATTATTGTTGACAATATAAACGCGCTCACCAGGGATGAGGTTTACTGCGTCCATCAAGTCCTCGTCGATAGTTATACTGCCCATATAGTTAAGGTTTGCCTCTGTAACCCTAACGCAATGTAGCTTTGATTTCATTACTTCAATCTGCATAATCTAATCTTCTCTTTACTTGTATCTTGTGTGGTCAATAAGTCTGATTGGCGTTTTGCCGCAATAAACTGTAATACATCCAACAATGCTTTCTGCTTCATCCCATGAATGAACATCTGCTAATGTGTCACCATCAACAATGCTATAATACTCAACTTCCAAACCATCTATTGCATTTATCTGCTCAACACACCAGTCACGAGTTTCATCAACACTAAGTCCAAGTGACTTGCTTTCTTGCAAGATGCGATAAATATTTGGAGCAATTGCTTTTTCTTCAGGTGCAAGCAATGCATTACGGCTACTGCGTGCAAGTCCGTTATCTTCACGAATTACAGGACATGGAACTATCTCAAGACGGAAACCAAGGTCCTCAACCATTCTTCTGATAACAGCAATCTGCTGATAATCCTTTTCTCCAAAATAAGCTCGGTCTGGATCTGCCATATAGAAAAGTTTAGAAACAATCTGGCACACTCCATTGAAGTGACCTGGACGACGAGCACCTTCCATCACCTCATCAGTTGGAGGATAAGAGAAATGGCGTGTGTCAGGCTCAGGATAAACTTCAGCAACGCTTGGAGCAAATGCAATCTGAGCGCCACATTCTTCAAGCAATTTACAATCGCTGTCCAATGTGCGTGGGTATCTTTCTAAATCTTTAGGATCATTAAATTGAGTTGGGTTGAGGAATATGCTCACAACAGTTACATCATTCTCTTGAACTGAACGGCGTACAAGCGAAGCGTGTCCCTCATGCAGAGCACCCATAGTTGGCACAAGACCTATAGTCTTGTTATCGTTTCTCAAGGCACTAATTCTTTCCTTGAGCTCTTTTACAGTATTAATTATTTCCATGTCTTTATCTATAAGAGCGAGTCTTATGTCTAAAAAATCATACAAAGTAACGGAATAATTGCGACATAGAGAAACTTTTCCATGAAAAACTGAAAAAATGGTGCAAAGATTTCCTTGCACCATCTTACTATTGCCTTGTATGTAGTTGATTTATGACAATTTCATTTTGACTAATCACTTAGTGATTGGCTTGTACTTAGGAACAAGAGTTTTCATAATGCACCAGCCAATGAGATAAGCAACAGCGCAGATACAGAAAATGATCATGTAACCTGCAGGTTTGCCTTCGAAACCTAAAGCGGTTAATGGAGAATTTATAATTTCGCCTCCAAGTTCTTGAACCTTTGCAACCATTTCGGCTGCAGTTGTACCAGGTGCCATAGAAATGTTGTAAGCTTCTTTTATCTTATCAACTGAAAGTTCTATTGGTTTTTGCCCATTTACCGAGAACGAACCTGCAGCAAATGTAAAAAGAGTACCAGCTCCCATGTTGATAACAAATGAACCAAGACCTCCGAACATTGTACCTATACCTGTGATTGAGGCTGTTACTGATTTAGGGAACATGTCACCAATAGTTGAATAGAGGTTTGCTGACCATGCCTGGTGTCCTGAACCAGCAAGACCAATGATAATTGCTGGCCACCATGCTGGGTTGATAGGACTATCTGTCCATCCTGCCAATGGCTGTGCAAGGAGTGCAAAGATAGGGAAGAAAGCGAAGATGAGCATAGCTCGCATACGACCAGCGTATGGATTCATTCCTTTTTTCTCAACGAAATATTTAGGAAGGTATCCGCCACCAATACTCAATACTGTTACGATCGCATAGAGGACGAAGATGAGGATTTGTCCCATTGTAGAAGAACTCTTGTAACCAAACTGGTCAGAGAAGTATGCTGGAGCCCAGAAGAGGAAGAACCACCAAACGCCATCAGTGAAGAGTTTACCGAAGATGAATGCCCATGTTTGACGATAAGTGAAACACTTGAAGAAAGGAATCTTAGGACCTTCATTTTCTACTGTTGCAAGATTGTTGTCTTGCTCGTTGTCTTCATCCTGATTGATGTAAGCACGCTCAGCATCGTTGAGGAACTTGCTCTTTGAAGGTTTGTCGTACATGAATCCCCATGCACCAGCCCAAATGAAACCGACACCACCAATGATAATGAATGCCATTTCCCAGCCTGTCTTCTCTGCCAAAACAGGGATGCAGAGTGGGGCAGCAAGAGCACCTACAGAAGCACCACTGTTGAAGATGGAAGTAGCAAATGCACGGTCTTTCTTAGGAAAATATTCTGCAGTAACTTTGATAGCAGCAGGGAAGTTACCTGCCTCACCAAGAGCAAGAACACAACGGCAAGCGAGGAAAAGCCAAACGCTGATAGTTGCAATGGCTACAGCAAGGTCGCTGCCAACCTCAACAGCTTTGAGTGCTTCAATACTCTCAACGCCTTCAATTTTCATTGTTGCCCAACCGCAACCTGCATGAAGGCATGCACCTAAACTCCATACGATAATTGCCCAGATGTAACCTTTCTTCGATCCCATCCAGTCGATAAACTTACCTGCAAAAAGACTGATGCAAGCATAGAAAATGGAGAATGTTGCTGTGATGATACCATAGTTGGCATCAGTCCAATGAAACTCTGGAGCGATAAAGTCTTTCCATGTGAGTGAAAGAACCTGACGGTCCATGTAGTTCACTGTTGTAGCAAGGAATAGCATCGCACAAATCACCCAACGGTAATTTGTCATTTTGTTTGTTTGTAATGTACTCATTGATTTTATGTTTATTTAATAATTTCTTCTTTTCCAAATCATCCTATATCCCCCCCCTCGGGGGTTAGGGGGCTTCTATTTCAATTCCAGCTCCATCACACTCGGCACCCATTGGAGGATTCTCTTTTAACAACCTAAGCCATACGCTTTTAGATTGGGGAAATTCATTGAGTATTGCATTTGCAATCCTGCTTCCAACATGCTCAAGCAATTTAGATTTAACAGCCATCTCTCGCTTTATCACAGCATGCACATCTGCATAACTAATTGTGCCTTCAAGAGAATCGGTTTCCATTGCATACGAGAAATCGGTTTCAATACTCACATCAATGGTAAAATACGCACCAATAGTATTCTCCTGAGGCATCACACCATGATGAGCAAAAATGCGCAATCCTTTTATGATGACTTTATTCATCCTTTCCTGCATCTTTAACTGAGTCATTCGTGTCGAGCGAGACATCGTTGCTATCGTCACTGACAGCATATTTCTTCAATGCTCTTTCCACACCAACTTTCCAAGTATTTATGTTTTCGTTGTCAAGCTGCAAAGAACTAACAAGCTTGATAACATTGCTTATCGGCATTCTGTAACGAAGCACTCCTGATATCAACTTTGCATAGTTCCAATACTCTTTATTGAACTTCTCAGAAAGCCCTTCTATAGTAGTCTTGTATCCTCGTCTGTTTACAAACTGAAAATCATAATGCTTTGAGCCATCGGGCTCTGTGTTCTTCACAATAAATCCCTTAGATACGGTTTTTGGAAGGGCAATGCCATCTTCATCATCGAGAACTCCTGTGAATATCTCATAAGGATATCCATCAAGCAATCCGACAAAAGCTACCCATTTCTCTTTATTGTTTTGAAAACGAACAACATCGCACTCAAGACTCTTTGGGCGAGTCTCAGCAATGGCATAATGAGGAAGATGAGCTGATATCGCTTCGTCAAGCAACTGTAAAAGCAGTTCTCTTTCTGCGTTTTTAGAAGGAGTATTATTTATAGTTTTCTCATCTATTTCTGTAGCATCATTTTGTGTTGCCAATGCTACAGCCAATTTGTCTATTCCAAAGCTTTGGAGACATTTCAGTATTATAATAGACAAGGGTAATTGTTGTGCCATTTTTAGTTTTTTTTCGCAAAATGTGTTAACTTAATGCAAAAATAAAAGAGTTTTTTGACATTTCAAAATAATTAAGAAAAGATTTGTCTATCTTTGTAAATAAAAAGCAATTAATTTATAG